>NZ_JAAVJL010000001.1:2847500-3147500 GCF_012863495.1 Pseudanabaena yagii GIHE-NHR1 | reverse complement strand
ATCTTACTTTTCTATTGTGCCAAAAATTTGAAAACAAGGGGCTTAAGCCCCTTGTCTACATAAAATGTCTACATAAAAAAAGAGGCGCAAAGCACCTCTTTTTGCAACTATAGGCGAGAAGCCAATCTCTCGAAATCCGCTTGAGTGCGCGATAGCATTCTGCTACGGCTATCCTGAGTGCGATCGCTGCTCAAATTCGGGACGAGGTTACGGGCTTGCAAAGCCATATGTAATTGCAAATGTGCGACGTATTCGCTGAGATCACCTTGTTGCAGTTCTACAGATTTGTTGCTAGTCACCACGTTACCTCTCATAAACTATGTGAATGTAAACTAAATTTAAACTTTTAAAGATGATGCTGAATTTATTTGATTTAAATCAAGTCTTTTCTATGACTTTCGATATAGAACTTATCATACTAGGGTTAATGCCCTCGATGGTTGGATACGAAGCGTAATCTTTTGATGTAATACTTTACATTAGTTAAAAATACCTAGCGCTTAGGCGATCAAAATTAAATAAACCCCAAAGTAATTTGCAAAGTCCGTCTCATCCTAAGAATGGCGGATATTAAAACCATTTACATTAGAAGCCTGTGCATTAAGGTATCCTAGGTATTGACTTAGCTTGATCAAACAAGGTAGTTGCCAGCAGGTTTTACCAGCTATTTTTTTTGATAAGATTTTTGTCAGGGTTTTCGCAATTTATTCGCAATTCATCCTCTATTTATTTCATTTAATATTCTGAATTATGCTCAAACGTGCTGTCTCTACCTTGCTTGTGGTGTTTGCCCTCTTGCTGACCAGTTGTGCTAGTACACCTACAAGTGGCTTAGTTCCATTTGCAGATAGTAAGGACGGCTATCGATTTCTATACCCCAATGGTTGGACAGAAACAAAAGGAAATTCGGCGATCGATATTTTGTTCCATGACATCATCGAACCTTCAGAAAATGTATCTATTGCCATTAGCAAACTAGAAACCGTGAAATCACTAGAGGAAATTGGCGAGCCTGAAGCAATTGGTTTACGCGTGCAGCAGAGAGTCGTTGCCCCACAAGGTTCAGGGCGGCAAGCACAACTTCTAAATGCTGAGCAAAGAGAAGTAGGCGATCGCAGCTATTACACCTTTGAATATGCGGTTAAACGTTTACAGGGTGAACCTCGCCATGATCTTGTAACCGTATCGACCAATCGCGGTAATCTCTATACTCTCAGTATTTCTAGCTCAGAAAGACGCTGGGAAAAAGTCAAGGATTTATTTGCCAGAGTTGCGAAATCCTTTGCAATTGATGAATAAATTATTTAGGAATTACTTTAGAAACTAAATTTTATACACTTACATTGTTGACATGAGCCAATAATGTAAGTGTCTTGTAAGCCTGACACATCAATATGCCTCAAATTCTCATCATTGATGACGATCCAACCATCAGACTGACCCTTCAGAAGTTTCTCAAGGGACAGGGCTATGAAGTAGCTATGGCAAAAGATGGCGAGGAAGGCTTAGCTAAGGCGAAAGAATTACATCCATCTCTGATTATTTGTGATTGGATGATGCCAGTCATGGATGGTCTGGAGGTATGTAATCGGATCAAGAGTAATGTTGAATTATCTAATATTTACCTGATTTTACTGACCGCACGGGATCAAGAGGGAGACTTGGTTCGTGGTTTGGAAATGGGGGCAGACGATTTCTTAAGTAAACCGCCAAGAATTAATGAATTACGGGCAAGGGTCAGGGCTGGACTAAGGCTCTATCAAGCCACCCAAGAACTCCAAAGGCAAAAGCAAGTAATCGAGCAAGAATTATTTCAGGCTTCACAATATGTGCGATCGCTTTTACCTGAACCACTTGAAGGGGACATCGCAATTCAATCTAGCTTTTTGCCATCAACGCAGCTTGGTGGTGATAGTTTCGACTATTTCTGGCTCGATAGCGATCATCTAGCATTTTATTTACTAGATGTTTCAGGACATGGGGTTGGTTCGGCGTTACTGTCAGTTTCTGTCTTAAATCTGATGCGTACCCGCAGTTTGAGGCATAGTCGCACCTCCCAAAACACTACAAATTTCTATAGTCCTAGCGAAGTCTTAGCTGACCTCAATAATACATTTCAGATGTCTGTACATAATGATATGTATTTCACTATTTGGTATGGCGTGTATGACAAGCAAACACATCAACTAGTGTATTCAAGCGCTGGGCATCCACCATCGGTGCTGATTTCTAGCGAAGAAATGCCGAAAATCAAGCTATTAAAAACCTCTGGTTTGCCCATTGGAATGATGCCTGATATTAGCTATCAGGAGCAGGTTTGTGAAATTGATACCAATAGCAGACTATACCTATTTAGCGATGGTGTTTATGAGTTACCACAGGAAGATGGAAGTATTTGGGGATTTAATGCGTTAATCGATACTTTTATCCGCATTCCCAGCGATCGCTCATCAAGAATTGAATACATCTTATCTTGCGTCAAGGAAGCCGCTAATAATCGCCCCTTTGAGGATGATTTGTCCCTATTAGAAGTTGAATTTAATCTATAGTCAGCGCAAATCCCTAAATAATAAAAGAGGACGCAAAGCGTCCTCTTTTATTATTTAGTTTTCGTAATTACGTCTTGCTTTATTTGCCTCAGAGCGCAGAGCATCAAGACGCTTTTCGATTAATGTCCGCGATCGCCCCTTAGACGCATCACTAAGCATAATTTTTAATGCACTGCCTAGACTCTTGTAAGCCGCAGGCAAAGGATAGCCATTACGCACGGCTAAGCGAATTGCACCTTGGTCAGCCTCAATTAAATTGCGAATATCTTTTTTGCTTGTACCTTTGCGCCAGAGTTGAAAACCTGCAACACCGCAAATACCCAGAGCCAGCACAAATAGCAAACCATTTTGTACCCATAACTCGCCAACTGCACCACCAAGTCCGATCGCTAGGGCTGCAACCTCCCAACCATCCTTGGGCACTGCGTCATTCTGGATACGAGCAACCTCATGCCAATATAGGAGATTGCGCTGATCTTCAGCCAGCCGTTCCCAGCGCACCATATCGACCAAAATTACTACCTCATCGCCGCCAGCTTCTTCACAGGCGATCAGTGGAGGGCGGACACCATCGGCATTCAGGACTTTTACCCATGCTTGTAGCTCAGGGGGGAGCAGATCTTGCAGGCGACGAATCTCAGTTCTAGCAAAGGTATTTCGGAGGGAAGAAGTTGGAGATGGCATGAATCTTCGTCAAAGTTCAGAGTTTTGAAGGACTTGTCACTAAATCTAGATCTTAGTATAAGTTTTAACGACTTGTACTTTTGTTATTTCAAATAAATATAAAACCTAAAAGCCTGTGGTGCACGCTGCGCGTGCACCACAGGCTTTTAGGTTTTATATTTAGGGGCACAAAATCTAAAAATATTCATGGATTGGCATCTCTACAGAGTCGATCCACGGCTTTTAACATGGTTGGCAAGTGGTGATTGCCATGTATTTTTTGGATATATAGCAGTTCTAAATAAGTTAAAAGAGGCTTCGACTCCGCTCAGCCATCTATATACGTTGGCTGAGCGGAGTCGAAGCCCTATTTTTTATTTGAATTATCTATAACCTCTTGCCTCAACTTCATCGATACCGATCGCTGTGACATACAAAGGACGATTACTGTCATTTCTCAAGACCTCAACTTCTAGTGGGATATCTTTAAAACGGCTTTTTGCCCTTGGGAACTTCCTAGTCTGCTAGCACAACTATAATAAAGTCTGTATTTCGTGGAGATTTCGGTGAAGCGTAATTTTATGCTCTCTTTTTTGAGTCGTGGCTTAGCTACAGCGATCGCAGTAGTGATGCTCGGTAACTTACCCCTATTTTCGCAATCATTTCTACAACTAGGGGGAGGTCAAGCACAGGCTGCTCAACCTGATCTAGTTGCTAAGACATTAAAGCGATCGCCTGCCTCATCAAATAACTCATTGACAGGTGACGTTGTTAAAACAGTCTTAGATAATGGACTAACGGTATTAACTAAGGAAGTCAATACGGCTCCTGTAGTCAGTGTCCAAGTTTGGTATCGCGTGGGTTCCCAAAACGAAAAACGCGGCATTACAGGTATTTCCCACCAACTTGAACATTTGATGTTTAAAGGTACAAAAGACCGTCCGATCCAGTTTGGACGCTTATTTAGTGCCTTGGGTAGTAATTCCAATGCTTTTACTAGCTATGACATGACCGCCTATTTCGGCACAACTGGCAGCGATAAACTGGAAGCCATGCTGCAACTAGAAGCCGATCGCATGGTTAACACGGTCGCAGGTGACAAGGAACTCAAAAGTGAACGCACCGTAGTTTTGTCAGAGCTAGATGGCGGAAATAACAACCCCGGTACTAGACTATATCGGCAAGTAATGCTCGCGGCTTATCCCGATAGCTCCTATGGATGGCCAGTCATTGGCTACCGTCCTGAAGTGGAAAACTATACGGTTGAAGATATTCAAAATTATTACCGTACTTTTTATCGTCCCGATAATGCCACCTTGGTCATCGTGGGTAATTTCGAGACACAAGCTACGCTCAAAAAAGTGAAGGAAATCTTCGGTGCAATTAAGGCTCCACCCAAACCCCAAGACATCCTCTCCCCTGAAGCCCAAAAGCAAAAACCTCAGCCGCCAGAGCCAAGATCTAGCAAGGAAGTAATTCGCCTCAAGGAACCAGGAAGTGTGCCCTTCTTGCAGTCGCTTTATCCGAATTTACCTAATGTCGATAGCCCTGATGTTGCGGCAGTTGATGTATTAGACAATATTCTGACTTCGGGTAGAAGTTCGCGATTCTATCAAGCTTTAGTAGAGACAGGTTTAGCCAGTAGTGTTAGCGGCAGTTCATCAACTCAGATTGGCACTGGTTGGTATTTGGTAAGTGCCACCCCAACCACAGGTAAATCCCTCGAAGATCTCGATCGCCTCATCCTTGAAGAGATCGAGAAAGTCCAAACTCAGCCCATTGCCCCAGAGGAACTGGAACGCGCCAAAGTCAGTATGCGGGCGACCTATATCCTGAGTAATCGCGATATTGGTTCACAGGCAAGTCAGATCGCTTACAACCAGACCATTGCCAAGGATTATCGCTATAGCGATCGCTATTTAGATGCAGTTGAGAAGGTCACAATTGCCGATGTACAGCGTGTCGCGAAGCAATATCTCCAAAGCGATCGCCGTGTGGTTGGATATTTTGAGCCATCGGTGATCACGGAGGGTGCAGGGACAACGCCTAGCAATTCCCATTCATCGGAAGCCTTTAAACCTAGCTCTCCCGTCGATCCTGCGGAAGTTGCTAAGTATTTGCCAGAGAGTGCTTTGATTGCCAAGGCAGGAACCCCAACTGCGGTACAGCCCGATAAATTTACCCTAGCGAATGGATTGAAGGTGCTACTATTGCGCGATCGCAGTACCCCCAGTGTCACCCTCGTTGGCGAAATCAAGGCAGGGGCAGGATTTGACTCCATTAAGAAGGCTGGCTTAGCTGGTATTACTGCTCAAAATCTCACAAATGGCACAACTTCTAAAGATGCGCTTACTCTTGCCTCTCGCTTAGAAAATCTCGGCGCAAGATTAGGATTTTCGGCAGGACGTGAAAGTGTTGGCGTTTCGGGAATTGCGATGGCAAAGGATTTACCGATTGTGATCGATCAATTAGCCGATCTCTTGCAAAATGCCACATTCCCTGAGAAAGAATTTGATCTGAACCTTCAGCGCAATTTATTATCCTTTAAATCCGAACTCGATAGCCCCGGTTCCCTAGCAAGGCGGATCTTCCAATCAACGCTCTATCCCAAAGGTCATCCCTTTAATGCGATGAAAACGGAAGAATCACTGAAATCTTTAAAGCGAGAAGATTTAGCGAAGTTCTATAAAACCTATTATCGTCCTGATAATACGATTCTCACTTTGACGGGAGATTTTGATCCAGCCGTAGTTAAGCAGTTGCTTGAAGAGAAACTTGGCAATTGGAAAGCTAATGGCAAAGCTCCTAAGTTTCAATATCCTAAAGTAGAGCAGATTGCCAAAACCACAGAGAAACAAGAATCTCTCGCTGGTAAGACCCAAGCCGTTACGATCATGGGACATCCCAGTATTTCCCGTTCTGACCCTCAGTACTATCCTGCATTGGTGTTAAACCAAGTCCTCGGCGGTGATACCCTAGCAAGTCGTCTCGGTACAGAAATTCGCGATCGCCTTGGTTTGACCTATGGCATCTATAGCTATTTCCAAGCGGGTAGACCACCACAGGGCGCATTTATCGTGCAGATGCAAACTAGTGGCAAGGATACACAAAAGGCGATCGCTGCCACGGTAGCACTTCTCAAGGATGTGCGGAATAAGGGCATCACCCAAGCGGAATTTGATGTTGCCAAAAAGAGCTTGATTAATAATTTCTCCACGGAATTTGCTGATCCTGATAGCATTGCCGAATCTCTCCTCAGCGATGAAATCTACGGCTTACCAGTGGGTGATTTTTACAAGTATCCACAACGCATCCAGTCCGTAACCCTAGAACAGGTTAATCGCGCTGCTAAGGAGTTATTACAACCCGACAATCTCCTGATTGTGTCTGTAGTACCTAAATAGGAATTATTTCCCCGCCGAAGGCGGGGAAATAATCCTCTGTACTTCACTAAATTAATAGGAATTATTGCTCCGCCTTCAGCGAGGAAATAATTCTCTGTACTTCACTAATAAGGGACTTGCTATTAATTAAAGTACCTGTGGCTTCGACTCCGCTCAGCCAACGTTAGCTGAGCGAAGTCGAAGCAACGGTAGCTGAGCGAAGTCGAAGCTAACTTTGGTAGGACATTTTTTATCCGCAAGAGCCTAAGTAGTGCATTAAAAAAGGGTGATTTCGCTAAGCGAAATCACCCTTTTTTAATGAATAATATATTTTTGCCATTCGTCATGATTACCTGACCTCAAATATTTCGTTACCTCAAAATGCAAACCACTATGGGGGCGGCGCGGTTGTTTTTTGAGTGGCATCCCTGCCTCCTTGGGCGTGCGATTGCCTTTTTTGACATTACACCGTACACAGGCCGTAATAATATTGTCCCAGCTATCACCACCACCACGCGATCGCGGCAAAACATGATCGAGGGTGAGGTCATCCCCCGTATGCCCACAGTACTGACAGGAATGGGCATCACGATGGAGGATATTACGACGGGTAAGCGGGATTTCTTTATAGGGAATACTGACATATTGCAGCATTCGGATCACGGTGGGCAGTGGCATCCCTGGATAGACCATCTTGCCATTATGTTCGACTTGTTCTGCTTTACCTTTTATGACCAACACAATTGCACGCTGCCAATTGGTAATGTTCAGCGGCTCATAGGATGCGTTTAGTACAAGGACTTTTGCCATTACTATCCAGCGAACTCACAAAAGATGCTAGCACAGCTAACCAAAAATCTACACACATCTTGGGTAACTACAACAAAAATCAGAATTTCCCTTGGTTATAGGGCTTAAATAACTTAAACGGCTAAGTAGCTCAGCATCAAACCCAAATTATTGTTGTGCCCGCATAGCGGGCACAACAATAATTTGGGTTTTAGGTTTACTTATGCCTAACTACTTAGAAAACAAACTAAAAACTTTAGTTTTCAGCTCAAAGCTGAAGTCAACTCAATTAGACTAGGAAATCCTTTGCACCACTCCATGTAATCAATTTAATGCGATTCGGCTGTTTTTTTGACTGGGAGTAAACTATTAACTAGTGGCGCAAAAACCGTTAATCCGTTAGGGATACAGACTACTTCAACGGGAGTTGTACCAATAATCTCACCATCTACTACCACTTTTTGCGGTGGAATTGCCGTAACCTTGATTTTGTTAGTTCGGAAACAGACTAAGACTTCATTTTCGATGGGGGTTTTGACTAATGCAGACGCAAATAGCTTGCCGATGACATCGATCGCTAATAGGCGATCGGAAAGATTGAGGCTCTCATTTTTGGAAATGGCGATCGTCACATCAAGTAACCCATCGTTAGGAATCACCTCTCCCCAACCTTGTGCCAGCACTGAAGTTGGAGGCGCAGCATTGGCAATAGTCATCGCTCCACATTGAAACTGAGTGACCGATCCATCAATTTCCACTTCAACGGTAAAGAGCTTCTGTTCTAAAAGTTGTTGCGCCCCTGCAAGGAAATAGGCAAAGGCTCCTAAGAGATTTTTCATGTCTCGATCAGCGCGTTCCACGGTTTCCGCTTCAAAGCCAATACCAGCTAGCAAAATCATCGGCAAGTCATTACAACGGGCAGCATCGACAATACAGGTATTGCCTGTGAGGATATTTTCGCAAGCTGCCTTTAACCCCGTTGGAATCCCCAATGCTACGGAGAAAGCATTAGCAGTACCTCTAGGAATAATCCCAAGGGGAATGCCTGTGCCAATTAAAGCATTGGCTACTGCGGAAACCGTCCCATCGCCACCAGAAGCAATAATAAAATCGGTGTCAGAAGCTGTGGAGTTCCCCTCTTGAATTGTCGCGATCGCAGTTTTGGCTTGATCGGTAGGGTTCAGATTGGGCTTTGTGAAAATAATTTTTAATTGCACATGGGGTTCCAAAATTTGGCGAATCATGGCGAGATCCGCGTCAGGATTGCCCTGTCCTGCAATGGGGTTAAAAATCAGATGGGCAATACGACTTTTGCCTAGTGATTGCAGCACGATATTTGCGGTGGCAAGGTTCGTCGCCAGAGGGACATTATAGATTTTGCATATTCGCAATAAATTTAGAAGATTGGAGCCGAGGAGTGGAGCATGATCGGGATCGAATAGCCAGATGACACAGGCAACTTCCCCTGCAATTACACGAGCAGCAATTTCAATATCACCACCATCCCGTTGCGATCGCACTAGCTCGAAAGGTAGACCTGTGGCGGATTGAATTTGCTTACCAGTATTTGCAGTCGCAAGGGAATTATAGCGAGACAAAGTTACGTGGTACTTTTGCGCCAGTGCGACCATATCTGCTTTTTGGGTGTCATGGGCGATAAAAGCAATAGAGATTGGCATGGTACTGTTTTTTGATTTTGCTTCGTACAGGAATCTACAAAGATGCGTCCGATACTATTCTCCATCAGATTTCCATGCGATCGCTTTTGGGGTTTCAGGATCGGGTAACTTGTGCGTAATCACAGCCGCAGCTAAAACCATGATTGCGGATACCCATAGGCAGCCAATCAATCCATAAAATTCATAAATCAAACCCGATAGAACCGTGCCTGCTAAGCGTCCTCCCGAATTTGCCATGTAATAGAAGCCCACATTTAGAGCGACTTTATCATCATCGGTAAAGGCGAGAACTAAATAAGAATGCACAGACGAGTTAAAGGCAAAGACGACACCAAAAATCAGTAAGCCAACCATGATTACTAGGTTTGCGGGGAGATTTAATTGCAGAGCGATCGCAATGATCGCAGGAACCGCAATGAGGGATGTTGTCCAGAATCGTACAGTTTGCGATCGTGGCGGCTGACCAGAACCAAATCGCTTAATTAATGTCGGTGCGAGGGATTGAATAATGCCATAGCCAATTACCCAACAAGCTAAGAAGCCACCAACCTGATAAAACGACCAACCTAAAACACTTCGCAAAAATACAGGCAGTCCCACGACAAACCACACATCTCTAGAACCAAAGAGAAAGAATCTTGCTGCTGATAGGAGATTAATTTCAGGGCTTTTAGAAAAGAGTTGTTTGAACTTAACTTTTGCTTTGATTTTGCCCATGCCCTTTGGTAAGAATAAACCTGTAAACAGCAGCAGGAATAAACCTCCCGCCATAATCCATAGGGAATTCACAAAACCACATAGTCCTAATAAAGCACTACCGACAAAAAAGCCTACACCTTTAAGAGCATTCTTAGAACCTGTGAGAATCGCCACCCATTTAAACAAAGCCGATTGAGCATCCTGCGGCACGACTAAACGAATCGCACTTTTGGTACTCATTTTGGTCAAGTCTTTAGCAATTCCTGAAAAAGCCTGTGCAATCATCACATAGAGAACCGCTAGCCACTGCGCCCATTCAGGATTCAGAAAGGATAACAGTACTAAGGAGAAAATCTGTAATCCAATTCCTGTATAGAGTGTAACTTTCAGCCCTAATTGTGAGCCAATCCATCCACCGAAGAAGTTAGTAATAACTCCAAAGACTTCATAGAATAGAAATAGAGAGGCAATTTGAATCGGGGTATAGCCAATGTTATTAAAATAGAGTAATACCAACAGTCGCAGAGCGCCATCGGTAATCGTAAATCCCCAATAGGTGAGGGTGACAAGAACATAGTTCTTGAAGTTTGCTTGGGATGCAGTAGAAGGGGGCATGATAAATCTCTCAAAGTTTAGATGATTTGCCCTCACCCCTAGCCCCTCTCCCGCAGGAGAGGGGAACAAGAAAGAAATATGCGTTCTTTGCTCTCTCTTTCTCATTGAAAGAAGAAAAAGCAAAAAATATCTTCTTCGCTCCCCCTCTCCTGCGGGAGAGGGGGCTGGGGGGTGAGGGTCTTAGAACGAAGCCACTTTTCTCGCTAATTCCGCCATGCGACAGGAATAGCCCCATTCGTTGTCATACCAAGCAAGAATCTTTACCTGAGTGCGATCGACAACCATTGTCGAGAGGGCATCAATAATCGACGATCGCGAATCGTCTTTGTAATCAATAGAAACTAAGGGACGTTCTTCATAACCTAAAACCCCCTTCAACTCACATTCGGCGGCTGTTTTTAATAGTTGATTGACTTCCTCAATTGTGGTTTCTCTTTCCACTTCAAACACACAATCCGTAAGCGAAGCATTCAGCAAAGGCACACGCACGGCTAATCCATTTAACTTGCCCTTGAGTTCAGGATAGATGAGAGCGATCGCAGTTGCCGATCCCGTTGTAGTGGGAATTAGGGACAAAGCCGAAGCCCTAGCACGACGCAAATCTTTGTGCGGTGCATCGACAAGGGTTTGAGTATTTGTATTGTCGTGAATCGTGGTAATCACACCATGCTTAATTCCTAATCCTTCATGGATGACTTTCACTACAGGCGCGAGACAATTGGTAGTGCAAGATGCTGCTGTTAATAGATGATGCTTTTCAGGATCGTAGAGATGATCGTTAATTCCCATGACGATATTTAGGGCTTCCTCCTTCACTGGAGCCGCGACGATGACTTTCTTTACACCTTTGGTGAAATAGGGATTTAGGGTTTCGGGGGTGCGGAATTTGCCAGAACATTCCAATACGATATCAACGCCTAAGTCTTGCCAGTTGACTAGTTCAGGTTTGGCATATTCGCTAAAGCTGAGGGGTTTACGATCAATTTGGATGCGATCACCGATTACTTGTACATCTTGTTGCCAGCGTCCATGTACCGAGTCAAATTTGAGTAAATGTGCAGCAGCTTCTGCGCCGCCATTGATTTCGTTAATATGCACAAATTCTAATTCAGGAAACTCCCAAGCAGCTCGCAGAGCCAATCTGCCAATTCTGCCAAAGCCATTAATACCAACGCGCACAGCCATAGATTATCTAAAGGTTAAGTATGCTTTAAATATTGATTAAGATAAATATTTATAATAGTCAATATATTTATTCTGGCTATAATAATGGAAATCTGTCAACACCAAAAGTTGAATTAAGATTAGTCATCGTTTGGATGTTAAGCCAACTTAGAAATAGGCGATCGCTATAACAGCGTCATTGGAATCACAAACTAAAACTGCTTTGGAATTGACGGATAAAGCTTAGTTGATTTGTTGCGAATGATAGTTTGCTGAATCGGAGTCTGGACTAGCTGTTTCGAGAATATTAATGGCTGCAATGGCTCGTTTTAGTTGAAGCTGATATTCTGCCATGTGGCGCTTGAGGCGATCAATTGGTTGTTTGTAAGGAGTAAGAATGATTTTACTTTCTTGCATAATTGCTGTTGTGTTCTTTGATTAACTCTAATGGGTACTCAGGTTCATCTTCTCCATAGCACTGTTCTAAGTTTTGCAAAGCGAAGGCTTCTAAATTATCTTCTTGTTGAGATATGACAGTATCAATGGTGATGGAGTTGATGATTTGTTGCCAGAGTTCAACGGGGACAATTACATCGATTGTTTCGCCTTCGGTGTTGGTGACGTAGCGGATACGGTTATCTGTTAGTGCGTTTGGTGTTGCGATCGCCATGAAGATCATCCTCTTATCATTGTTATATTTTATATCGCTGATCGCTAAATCTAGAGTGCGATCGCCTCTCATCAAACCCAAACAAAATCCAACGATTGCATTGGAACTAAACAATCGGCGATCGCTCTTGCTTGAGGATGCTGATGATGATTTGCCTTCGCTGTCAATGTTACAGAAAATTGCTGGCGCTCTCAATCAGAAACTTTATTCATAGTTAGCCAGAATACGGCGAATCTCTGCGGCTGGGATGTTTGACTGCTCAGATTTTGAGTAAATCGTAACTAGAAAAACCGATGTAGCTGTTTTGACGTAGTAAATGACTCTGTAACCTGCGCTTTTACCTTTTTTGTTGTCTCGATTCTTAATCCGCAATTTGAAAACCGTATAGCCAACGTTAGCTATTTGATCGCCTTGAAAATTTCCTGCTTGGAGGTCGTCAAGAACTGGCTGTAAGTCTGCGCGAATATTACGATACTTTTTTGATAAATCGCGAAGTTTATTTTTGAACTCTTCTGAGAATTTAAGTTCAACTAATGGATCAATCGACATCAATCCCATCCCAAAGATCTGAAATTGGTCTAGTTCTGCCATTCATTACGTCATCCCAACCACGTCGAAAACTTTCTATCGCAGGTTCGAGTTCCTGATAGGTTTCTTGTGAAGGTAGGTTTTGAGATTTTTGTTGAGTTTTGGCAATATCTCGATCTAATAGTTCTCGCAGCTTGATTTTCTCGCGTAGTTCTAGGGAACTCATCATTTCTACGAGAGCTTTGAAAGGAAGAGATAGATTTACTTTTACTTGTGTACGTTTCATATTTATCAGTATCTCTACAATCAATATTTTAGAGTATGGTGATCGCTAAATCTACAATGAGATCGCCTCTCATCAAACCCAAACAAAACCCAATAATCGCGTTGGAACTAAACAATCGGCGATCGCGCTTTGTTTGAGGATGTTGATTATGATGGGCGTTCACTATAAATGTTGTAAAAATTGCTAGTTGTGTCAATCACAAAGTTGTGATTAAGTTCTCGGAAAATAACTTGAGGAGTACTTAATTACTAATGAGTTATATGTTCAGATTTGATATTCTCTTCATGATGTTTAGAAATTCTATTTATAACCTCAAAAATTTCTAAAAATGGATTGAAATCAAAGTCGTTAAAATTAGCCGACTCTTGCAATATATAATTCGCGAAATTATCTTTCGATAATGCTACATTTGTATCATTAGAGTCAAACACATTACTATCGATTATTTTTATCTCATTCTTTTTGATTTTCTTAGTCTCTTGAGTTACCAAATCTCGATCAATAATATGTCTACCGCTAATGGGATTAAACTCATTGCTTAGAAATAACCTTCTACCATCATTATCATGTCTTTTGATTTCTTCATCTTTGTAGTAAAATTCAATACAGATAGAATGATTATCTTTCCGATGTTGAGGAATTGGTATAGCAAATGAATAAACTCCATTATTCCAAGATTTGAAGCCTGTAGTTTCATTATGAACCTTTCTAATTAGGTCAGGTTCATCGCGATCAAAAATTGCAATTATGGGGTTATTTCGTTTTTCTTTACAGAACTGCTCACACATTTTTAGTAACTCAGGACTACCTTGTTTCTGATCATCTAAATCATCTTTGAACTTTATCTCAATTTTATATCTAGTTGTTTTATTATTCTGTAACCACCTATGTGCAGATCTAAGATGTTTTATATCTGTTTTTCCCTCCGTCCAAATAATAACTTGCGGTAAATCCTTTTGCTCCTCAGATGATTCATTTATATTTGCAATATCGAACTTTGTTTTATTTACCAGATCTGGAGCAAGTTTACTTAACCATCTCAAAAGCTTCAAATAAAGATGATCATCTTTTCCTCTTACTGAACCGACATACTCGATTCTACCCCTGATAACTTGCCTAAAAGAATCTGGATTAAATTCCGTATGTCGATGCTTTTCATACTTTTGCCAAAAAATCATTTCAGCATTCTCAAGACCGTATTTTTCCCAAGCATGAAGCACAGCACGAATCTGACGAATATATTTACGTTTAATGTTTAATTTTTCATTTACAGTAATTCCAGTAACTTCTTGATGATTATATCTATTTTGTAATCTAACTTTTGATTCATTAATCTGAAATCCATTCCCTTCAATAATATCTTTTAGTTCGCTACCTATATTTAATTTTTCTGAATCTCTGGAAAACCAAGCTAGATGAGAAGGAAACCTTGAACGTGAGGTAGAAAAAGTAATATCGTCAGCATACCTAGAATAAATACATTGATATTTCTTGGCTAACCTTTGTAGTTGAGTGTCCAACTTTGCACAGATCATGTTTGATATAGTTGGTGAGCTTGGTGCGCCTTGAGGCAACTGTTGGTTATGGCAACAAATTTGTGCAAAAACTGTTGCCACTTCCTCAGTACAATTGTATGGATTTGCCATGAGTAGACCTCTCACTCTTCCAAAGTTAATGGAGGGAAAGAAATCTTTAAGATCGAGGTTTAAGACATATCGCTGTCTAAGATGTTGTTTCGCATTGGTAACAATACTTTTGTTTGATGTAAACCCATGTGTAGAAGGTTTTGGTTTATATACACTTTGAAATAGTTGATTAGATTTATGTTGAATAATTTTAAGAGCAGTTTTAGGTGCTGAGATAGATCTTATCCCTCCAGATTTTTTCTTGATTTCAAATATTACATATGCTTTCTGGGAAGGATTAACATACAAATGATAACGAAGTTGATAATCACTAATTTGAAATAATTTTGCTATATCTTCACGAGTTCTTAACCTGCAAAATTCTTCTCTTAATTCTTCTTCTGAAAGATTTAAAAAGGTCGTATTCATACCAATTAAGCACGATTTTAAAAGCTAAGTACTCGTACCAGATTCTAACTTACTACTAACAGTTCGTAAGGTTGCGTAACAGTGTTATAACGAGGTATATATCGTACCCCTTGATGCATTACCGTCGCAGGATCAACAACGGGAATCAATTTTGCACGAATACCTAGCTTTCAAAATTATAACGTAGTAGTGATAGCATATTCAGGAATTTGTGAATATTGAGATTGCTTGCCATTCATCTTTTTGACTTTACTAGAAAACTTGAGATCGCTTGTTGGTGTGTTTGAGATGATCTCACTTGTAGTTAGATTGGTTAGAGATCGCGTAAATTTACACTTGCAACCATCTTGCTATAATAGCCGCATCACCTTAGCTCACCAAAAACTTCTATGCTCTCTCAACAGCTTGAAGACAAATCTCAACATCTAGAAACTAGAGTAGCCGCATTAGAAACAGAACTCGCACAAATGCGACAAGTGCTATCTGCATTTGTTCAGAAAAAAACACCTTGGTGGTTAAAAGTCGCAGGTAGCTTTGAAAACGATCCCACCTTTGACGAAGCAAATCGCCTCGGTCAAGAATGGCGCAAATCTGCTGAATAGAGCATCATGTATATTTTTGACACCGATCATCTCAGCCTCATTCAGCGCAACGGACAAGAAGGTAAGCGAATCTTAGCCAAACTTGCAGAGATAGAAGATCCTGAAGTTGCCGTTACCGTCATTACCTACGAAGAACAGATTAGAGGAAGACTCGCTTTTTTAGCTAAGGCAAAAACATTAGACGAACAAATCTTTGCCTATCAAGGATTACAGCAACTAGCAATCAATTGATGATTGGTCATGATTTAGCTGTCCAGATCCTACTCAAACCCCAAAATGTCGAGTAAAATCATCATCAATCGGTCTAAGGAAAACTTGCCATGCAAGTAGAAACATTATGACAACTGCCACCGCCCAAATTAACATCCACTTTGATCTACTAGCCGAAGCCGTCACCACCCTAAATATTGAACATAAAATCAAACTATGGAAATTACTAGGTCAAGAAATTGCTGAAGCCCAAAGAGTTAACCGAAATAATGTTGATACCAACGCCATAGACTCTCTCGATCGCTCAGTTGAGAAAATTCTATTAGAAACTGGCATGACCGAAGATGAATTAGTAGAAGCATTTGTCAATCAAGAATCATGATGATATTGATTATTGACACAAATATCCTAATTGCTGAATTACTTCGTCAGCGCGGACGAGAGCTATTGCGTAACCAACAACTGGGTGGGATTAGAGGCGATCGCATCAATTTACTTAGTTCGATCTGCACTATCAAAGAAATTTCGTTTAAACCAAAAAGATAGATTGACAAGACTAATTAAAACGGGAACTTCGATTAAGGGACCAACAACCGCTACAAAAGCTGCTCCCGAATTAATGCCAAATACCCCGACGGCAACAGCGATCGCTAGTTCAAAATTGTTACTTGCTGCTGTAAAAGCAACACTTGCCGCTTTGTCGTAATCCGCCTTGATGAGCCAAGCAAAATAAAAGCTGATTACAAACATCACAACGAAATAAATCAATAATGGAATCGAAATTCTGAAGACATCTAAAGGGATTTTTAACATCAAGTTACCCTTAAGACTGAACATCACCACAATCGTAAACAGCAGTGAAATGAGAGTGATCGGGCTGATTTTGGGAATGAATATGTTCTGATACCAAGTTCTCCCCTTAGCTTTGCTTAGGAAAAAGCGTGTCAAAAATCCTGCGATAAAGGGAATACCGAGATAGATCGAAACAGTCTGTCCAATCTCGATGATGCTCACGTTGACTACAGTGCTTCTTAAACCAAATAGCGGCGGTAATACCGTAATAAAAATCCAAGCATAAAAACTATAGAACATGACTTGGAAGATGCTATTAAAGGCAACTAACCCTGCCGTATATTCGGAATTCCCCTTAGCGAGATCGCTCCATACCACTACCATCGCAATACAGGGCGCAATCCCAATCAACATCAAGCCCACCATATATTCGGGTGAGTCTCGAAAAAAGACGATCGCCAAGAGAAACATGAAACTCGGTGCAACGATCCAACTCTGAAATAGAGCTAGCGCTAAGATTTTGCCATTGCGGAAGACATCGCCTAATTTTTCGTAACGTACCTTGGCGAAGGGTGGATACATCATCAAAATTAAGCCGATCGCGATCGCAATATTCGTAGTGCCAACTTGAAACTGATTGATCACGCGATCAACCGCAGGAAAAAGTGCGCCGATGGTCACACCGATCGCCATCGCCAGAAAAATCCAGACAGTCAAAAAGCGATCGAGTATAGAGAGTTTTTTAATCGGCTGTATATGTGCCATGATTGATTTACCTGATATTGATTAATATCAATATTTATAATAATCGATATTTTGTCACCTCGCATTAATTCATGGCACTATAAGTTTATGAAGCCAAATCAATCGATTACCTGTTGTCCTCCCTTACTAGAAGGTCGCCTCACCTCTGACGATGCCAACTATTTAGCGGCTATATTTCGAGTATTGGGGGAACCTGCACGTTTACAAATCTTGAGCTTAATTGCTGCTCAACCGAGTCAGGAAGTATGTGCCTGTGAATTAGTGGAAACTTTGGGTCTAGCTCAGCCAACGGTAAGCCACCATCTTAAGGTTTTATATGAATCTGGATTACTCACCAAAGAGCGTCGGGGAACTTGGATTTACTATCGCATTTTGCCCGAAAAATTAGCGATGTTACGGGATGCGTTGTCATAAAAAAGCTCTGGTAAGTTAAAGTGTGCGATACTCGTGCAAGCGAGAATCTTCCCCCAAGTAAATCAAAAAGATGGAAAGTAATATAGCAATTTCAAATAACTCCTAGAGGATAGAAAATCTTTTAATTTTTGATTTATGCTATCTACGAATTAAAATCCTCTAGGTTTTAATTGAATCTACTATAAAGAATCGTCTAAATATAGTAATCGCTAATCTATGGTTCTTAATCTTTTCAAGAAAGGAACTTAACCTCGTAAATCCTCTAATTTTTGCAATGCTGCGCCACTGCTGATAATTTCTTGAGCATAGGCGATCTCCTCTGTAATATCTCCATGCAGTCCATAGAGCCAGAGATAAAAGCCACAGTTCCACAATACTGAGTTGAGATATTCGGAAGGTTCATTTTTGAGGGCAGAGATGATTTTAGCAGCAATTTCAGAAGCATCTGCGATCGCAGGATCTTCTGAACTAAAGCCGTAATTTCTTGCCGATAAAGTCAAACGTTCAAAGCGATCGCCTCGGTTAATACCGATAATTGCTGTACGCGATCGCGGTAAATCGATGCTTCCTTCCCAACCTTTTACTGTTGCAAACTCAGTAATGCCATGCTTTGCAAAGGCTTCTCGAATATTTGTCTCAGTGGGTGGATGCACAAATCCCGACACGATTAATTGTTGCCCTTGGTAGGGAGACCACATTAGCTCAATGGTGGCGAAGGGTGGACGTTTACCAATTTGTTCGCGATAGGGAACAATACTTTGAGCAAGGGGAAAATGTTTAGGCAAATAGACAAATCCCAAATGATGCTGTTCTAGATTTTGCTGTACTTGGGCAAGCTCTAAACTTTGCCAATTCAGTCCCAATTCATGCCAGATCTCAATCAATGGCAGCCCTTCCTTGGTAGGCATCCGATCGCCCCCATGCATTAACACAGGAATTCCTGCTGCTGCCAACACAATTGCAGTTGCAGGATTAATAGGCGCAGTCTTTGATCTCCCGTCGTAGGGCAATCCCAGTACTAATACCCTTTTATCAGTAGCGATCGCTGCGACCTTAGCCCCCAAAAATTTATAGGCATCCAGCATTCCCGCCAACTCATCACTAGTTGGACGCTTAATCCGATGGGCGATCATAAATGCCCCGATCTGTGCAGGAGTTGCTTCTCCTTGCAACATCATCACTGTGGCGCGTTCTGCCTCTTGGCGCGTTAAGCTTTTGCTGGTATGTGTACCGCTACCAACTTTACGCAAAAATTCGCGAAATTCTTTACTCATTACTCTTTGGGTGAATTTAATGCAAAAGTCGGTTAGATGTTGAATTATCTCACAGGCTCGCCATTTAAAAAAATGATAATAAGTAGAGCAAAGCTTTACCCATTAACATTTTTTAAGAACTCAAAGCACTTTTTAAGATGACGGGAATTTCCTGTTGCACCATTTCGGCAGCGAGCTTACAAAAATATTGAATCGGCGGAATTTGAATGCGATCGATGGTCGTCACTAACACAATCTCGCGAGTTAAGTTGGGTTCACTGAGCGATCGCACCACCAAGTCAGAATCATAATTTAACTCCACTAAAAAAGTTTCAGGCAACAGCGCAATCAAACTCCCTTGCTTCACCACTCCTCGAAAAGCTTCAAGAGCATTTAGTTCCAAAGCAGCATTCAAGCGAATTCCCTGACGATTGAACTGATCTTGTACTAGGCGCTGTAACCCATAGCCATCCTTAAATACTGCCTGCGGAAAGTTATCGAGATCTCTCCAAGTTATAACCTCTTTTTTGCTGAGTGGATGCTGAGCAGGTAGCAATAATTGAATCTTTTCTTCATATAATCTTGTGATTACCATTTCCGAACTTGCGGTCAAAAATGGATTATTCATCACGATCGCAATATCAATCAAACCGTCTTTGAGAACCTTAAGAGCGCGATCGCTTCCTAATGTCGTTACCCGCAATTGTACGTTTGGATAAGTCCGAGAAAATTTTTGTAATATCGGCGGTAATTGATAGGCACAGGCAGAAGGAATTCCTGCTACACAGAGTTCTGTTTGCTTACCCGCTTGCAAATCAGTTAGCTCCTGCTCGGCAGTTGCCCAGATCTGACAAATTTTCTTGGCATGAGGTAATAGACGATCGCCCCCCAAAGTAAGCTTGGCATTGCCCTGACGATGAAACAACGATAAGCCCACAGTTGCCTCAAGAGACTGCACCTGTCGGCTGATCGTTGATTGACTAACGCCGCACTTCTGGGCTGCCTGTTGAAAGTTTCCCGTTTCTGCCACTGCCAAAAAAGCCTGTAACTGTTCCAAACGCATGAGAGATTAACGCTATTCTAGTTAAGTCTCCCATCATTAAGCCGCTTCTAGGTTTTCGGAAAAGTAGCATCGGTAACAAGCTAGATTAAAAGGTAAACCCACTATTTCTTAATTTCTATGCATGACAACTTAAGGCAACTATTAGAAACAGTTGCAACGGGGGAACTAAGCCCAGAGAAAGCTTTAGAAAAGTTGAAATATCTCCACTATGAATCAGTGGGAGACTTTGCCAAAATTGATCATCATCGCAATTTACGGACAGGCTTTCCTGAAGTAATTTTTGGATTGGGCAAAACCCCTGAACAGATTGTGCAAATCATGCGTGTAATGGAATCCAAAAATCCTCTTGTCATGGCAACTAAAATTTCGGCAGCAGTTTATGCTCAAATTCAGCCATCTTTGCGCGGTTTGCGATATTTCCCCCTCGCCCAAATTTGCTGCCTCGGCGAATCAACGATGAAAAAAGAAGGGACAATTACAATTCTCACCGCAGGTACTGCCGATCTTCCGATCGCCGAAGAAGCTGCGATTACATCAGAACTCTGTGGCTTTACAGTTAAGAGACTTTGGGATGTGGGTGTCGCAGGAATTCATCGCTTACTCAGTCATCGGGATGCGATCGCTAATGCTGATGTGATTATTGTCGTCGCAGGAATGGAAGGAGCATTAGCAAGTGTTGTCGCAGGTCTGGCAGATTGTCCGATAGTGGCAGTTCCTACCAGCATCGGTTATGGCGCAAGTTTTAACGGATTAGCTCCATTACTCACCATGCTCAATTCCTGTGCTACAGGTGTAGGTGTAGTGAATATCGACAATGGTTTTGGAGCCGCCATGCTAGCAGGAAAGATTTTACATCGACATCAATAGAATAAGAACGGCAAGAATCAGTGGTAAGTAGCTAGAAGTAAACTAAAAACCGAGAGTTTTGTTCCGCCCGCGTAGCGGGCGGAACAAAACTCTGGTTTGGGTTTTACTTATGTCTAGCTACTTACCACTGATTCTTGACTAGGAAGAGTGTTGATTAATGCACAAAGCGGCAGCATAACTTGTGCCTAATTCTAATTCTGTACTTAGGAGTTTTAAGTTCCAATCTCCAATCTGCAAAGTTGCACCGATCGCTATTTCTAGTAATGGCGAAACATCTAAACCTTCAAGAATATTGGCAATTCCCTGTCCAGTCGCCTTTCCATAGGCTTCCTTAAGCGTCCATGCTTGATAAAAAGCCTGAATTGCCAAAGATGGATCGCGATCGCCAAGTCCTTTAATTACCTCATACTCTGACGGTGAGAAATATCTCTGGGCAATTCCCTCAATGTCACATTGAGGATTGATATATTCCAAATCGATGCCTACCTCGCGATCGCTACTGACACCATAAATTGCGAAATCTTGAGAATGGGCAAGATTAAAATAAATGCCCTTAGGATTTTGAAGATAGGGTTTACCGCGATCGCTATAGCTGAAATGAATTGCTTTGGGTTTACAACCTAGCCATTGCGCCAAGATGATCCTTAAATTTCCCCTTGCGGCTACAAAATTGCGTCTCAGATTTTCTCGCTTAAACCGATCCGCTCGCGATCGCTCATCCTCAGATAAAAGTTTCCAGAGGCGATCGCACTCAATTTCAGAGATATCAAGCCTCGCTTGATATAGTTGCAAATCTATAGTCATTTGTGAGATTAAATAATTTGGGAGACTGCGCCCCAAAGGGGCGCAGTCTCCCAAATAACTACAGATTTGCTATAGACTCTTGGAATTTGAGATGAATTGAGAAAAACTCTATGAACTTGCCTTTAGTAATCGGAGCATTAGTCGTATCGCTGCTGCTGTTGTGGTGGTTGCTCAGCGTGATTAAAGCTAGTTTTAAAACCGCCTTTCTGGTAGTTGCCGTTATTTTTAGTATCCAAGTGTTAACAGGTATCGGTCCCCAACAAATTTTCGCGCAGGTGGGGCAGTGGTTTAGTGGATTCTTTGGTGGATTGGGCAACTGGCTCCAAAACTGGGGCGGTAAGGGCAAAGTTGACGCTGATCCCAAAAAGCAATCAGCAATTTGGTTATTTCAACTCGCTGTGGAAATGCTTAGCAATATCTAATCTTTTTGGTGTCGCGGCTTGCCGCGACACCAAAAGCTAGGTCTAGCCCCCTGCGATCGCAGGAATGATGCTTACTTCATCGCCATCCTTGAGAGCTGTATCTGCCCCTTCGAGAAAACGAATATCTTCGCTGTTGACATAAAAATTAACAAAGCGGCGAAGATTTCCTTGCTCGTCACAAATACGAGCCTTGATCCCCGGACAATTGTTTTCCAATGAGTCGATGATTTCTTTAACCGAAGCACCAGCACATTCTACGGTGGCTTGGTTATTGGTTAATTGTTGTAGAGGAGTGGGAATTAAAACTTTGACAGCCATATTTTTGTATCGATATCTGAGAACTTTAGACTTGAACTTTAGGGTCGGATTTTAGATTTTGCCATACTGACCGATTTACATTTTAACGCGATCGCTTCCATAAAACAGAGGCAGCGCATTGCGCTGCCTTTGCTTACTTGTGATTCACGATTAACGCCTGACCTTACCTGCAAATCCTGATGCTTTAAATTGTTTTAGCTCTAGTGGTTCAGGTTGATCGGCAGGAACAGCAACCATAATCTGAAAATTACTTGTACCTGTGGGGATCTCTTCAACTGCACCTAGCCTTGCGCGTTCGGGCATAGCATCATTACCATTAGCATCATAAATGCGCCCAAAAATGTCGGCATTGTAAACAACTTTACCTGAAGTATTGTTGGCTTCTCCTTTGATGATGTAGCAGTTAGCCGACATCACCCCGCCGCCTAGCACCATATGCTTACCCACATCACCTGTACATGGCTCATAGGTAACATTAGTCAGCTTGATTTGCACATTTGCCGAAGCGGGATTGCTAAAAGCAAAGGTACAGAGGCAAAGTATCAGGGATAAAGCGCTAACTTGAAAGATTTTGAGCAGTTTTTGCCAAGTTTTTGTCAAAGGTATAAATTGCTCATTTGATATCTTGTGATTTGCGATCGCCATAAATAAACCTATTTTATAAACCCTTGGATAAAAAATTTTCAGAAAAAAGAATGGCTTCTTTGACGTGGTAAAATTCATCTTAGCTCTTGAAGGAGGTCTATTTTTAATGCCACTTAGTCTATTGATTGCAACATTACCTGAAGCGTATAGAATTTTCGATCCACTGGTAAACGTTCTTCCTGTGATCCCTGTATTCTTCTTGCTACTTGCATTTGTATGGCAAGCAGCAGTCGGTTTCAAATAGGTTTCAATTTAAGTCTTGACTTAATCAAAAAAACTTATAACAAACTTTTCGGTACATCTCATACGGTTGTACTGACGCATTTATAAAACAAAAACGATAAAAGCAATCGGGGTGACGGCAACGTTACCCCGATTGCTTTCTAAGAGTGTCACGCGAAGCGACACACTCTTAGAAACTTAAAAATAATATTTTTAATGAACTATGGAAACCATCGGACGTTGGACGAACAAATTTTTGATGTTCAATTTGTTCTTAGTATTTTTCTTTTTTGTATGGCTACTAGTTGCCCTTGGCGGTGAAAGTCTCAAAATCAACCTTGGTCTAGAACTATGGCGACAACTATGGGAACCACTGATTCAGCCAGTATTAGGGATCGTGATGGCTGGGGCGATCGCTAGTGGCGTAATCTCCAAAGTCAAGCAAAAAATCGCCAAACCATAATTACAGGAAAAAGTCACTTTGTGACTTTTTCCTGCCTTTTTTCTAGATATGCCTTACCCAACCATTAATCGTAAATCGACTGTCAGCGAAATATTCCGATGGGCAACTCACGGGCAAAACTTCGTGCATACAGTGGCTAGGGAAAAAGACAATCGTATTATTCTGTGGCTGAATCACCTTATGGGACTTAGCCGCGACGGAAAATCCATTTTCAATTTTGCTGTCATAGATGACTAACTCGCCCCCCGTAAAGGCTTTCGGCTCACGATAGTAATAGTAAACATAGGTCAGGGTGCGTGTTGCCGTATCAGGACTACCACTATCATTATGAATTTTGTAATAATTACCGTGGTTATGGGCAGTCATTTGGGATTCAATTTGCCCGATCGCAAAGTTACTCATCCCCAAATGCGTCAGGATCTGCGGCGTAATTTTCCAAACGAGATTAATCATCAACTCTGAGAATTCAGGAAAATATGGCAGATAGAATGAGCGCCGATAGTTAGGGTCATTTGCCGAATTTGTAGTGGGGACAAATTCAGGTTGTTTATTAATGCTATAGCGCAATAATTCACTGAGTTGAGTTGGGGATAAAAAATCATCAATAAGAGCATAGGGAGAGGGAATGATCTCTTCTGCCGAGACATCTAATAAAACTGATCCCTGATGATTTGATGATGATTGAGGCTCGTTAACTGTAAATACATTTGCCGCCTTTTGTGAAGCATTTAGCGAAGCATGGGATGCAGTCTTTGGTAATAAATCTTGCCGCTCATTAATTAACCAAAAGCCCTTCGCAAATTGTCGCTCTACCAAAGTACATTCAAAATTGCGCCAAAAAAAACTATAGTTCTGCTCCTGAGAGGCAACTTCTAGCTTGAGTTTATCGATAAAGCTATTCTCAAGATTGAGCAATATTGCTAATTCCTCAGTTGATACCCAAAAAGCAGATTTAACAATATGTTGAATATGCTCAATTTGCTTGACTAGACGCTCAACTTGTTGATTACTCTCTTCAGAAATGATTGGCGATTTTAAATGCTGATCTTGCATGATCTTCGACCATTAATTCCCATTAAAAATTTTGAGTTGAGATTTTGCATAAGGCAAAATCTCAACCTTTAATAAGTTAGTTAAACCAACTTGGCATCAGCAAAACTGGTGGATCATAGTTGCCCATTTGCATATTTTGCCCAGCCAATTTTGAAGTTAACTGATCAGCGATCGCGCCAGAGATTTTGCCATTCCCCACAACATCAAAAAATGGTAAAGCAATACTCACCCCAGCCTGATTGAGCAATTGGTCTAATAGTCTTTCAAAGGAAGCAGGCGATTTACGAATTGGTAATTCCTTAGTTTCAGGTAAATTAAACTTCTTCCTTGCCAAGGTTCTTAAATCAACAACGGCTTCATCTAATGTCCCGATCGCATCGACTAGTTTATTTTCCTTAGCTTGGCTACCAGTATAAATCCGCCCATCTGCGAGCTTACGCACCACTTCTAAATCGAGTTTGCGACCTTTAGCGACATCAGTAATAAATTCCTGATAGGTACTTTGCAAGAGGTCTTGCAACAATTGGCGTTCTGGCTCTGATAAATCTCGGAATGAAGAAAAAATATCTTTGTAGGGACCAGTTTTAATCGTTTGTGCTTGAATACCGACCTTACTGAGCAACTCCTTAGCATTGAATCCGCTTAAAATCACACCAATGCTGCCTGTTAAAGTCCCCGCATTTGCATAAATCTTCGTAGCAGAACTCGCTGTGTAGTAGCCGCCACTAGTTGCTTGGTCGAGCATACTCACGACCACAGGTTTTTTCTCGCTCAAGTCCTTAACAGCGGCATATAGCTCTTTACTTGCACCAACGGTTCCCCCCGGACTATTAATCGATAGCAAAACGCCTTTAACAGAGTCTTCTTCGATGAGTTCACGGAGGCGATCGCGTACTGCCATTGCCCCTGAAGCTGAAGCCCTTGTCCCTGTAATTACCCCATCTAAAGAGACAAGTTCAAGGCGATCGCGATCGAGTACTTTCTTTAAATTTAGGGCTTCATCCATTTGGCGGCGCTGAATCCCGAAGGTTGCCGAAATAAAGCAAACAGCGACTAAAACAAGAGCAATGATGCGATTGAGTTGCATAGCAAATTTTTCTGGTATCTGCTTTAGTTTAATATAAAACCCAGAAATGAAAGGCGGCGCAATGCGTCGCCTTTCATTTCTGAGTTAAAATCATTTTTCTGTAACCTTTCTTCACAATCATGGCTAATCAAGCTCTCAATAAGAACTCCACAAAAAAATCTCCCAAAGACAAAGACATAGTTCGCGATTATTTTAATTCCACTGGCTTCGATCGCTGGCGGCGGATTTATGGAGAAGGTGGTGATGTCAACCGCGTCCAACTTGACATCCGCACAGGACATCAACAAACCGTCGATTATGTCTTAGGTTGGTTTAAAAATGACAAAAATGCGGTTGGACATACAATTTGTGACGCAGGTTGTGGCACTGGTAGCTTGAGCATTCCCCTCGCCGAAATGGGCGCAAAGGTCTATGCCAGTGATATTTCCGAAAAAATGGTTGGCGAAGGTAAAAGCCGCGCTACCGATCCTGAAAATCCCGTCTTTGAAGTTAAGGATTTAGCATCATTGTCTGGGGAATATGACACCGTAATTTGTCTAGATGTGTTGATTCATTATCCAGATCAAGATTCTGAAGCGATGATTGCCCATCTTGCTTCCCTTGCTAAATCTCGATTAATCCTCAGCTTTGCTCCTAAAAATCCCTACTATGTACTAATGAAGAAAGTAGGTGACATGGTTCCAGGACCTAGCAAGGCAACTCGTGCCTATTTGCACAAAGAATCCGACGTGCGGCGCGTTCTTGAAGGCTTAGGCTTTAAGATCAAGCGCAAAGAATTTACTGCCACCTCCTTTTATTTCTCACGCCTACTTGAAGCTGTCCGCAATTAGACCAAATCGCTGCCCTAGGGCAGCGATTTGACTCAGGTAAGAATTCTTTACATTTTGCAAGCAGGCGATCGCATCGAAACCGTAGCAAAACCTGTTTGAATAGAAAATGGTGCTTTTACTTCGATTTTTATAATCTTTTTATATCTTAAAAATCTCACCTTACCACCTTCACCCACAAAACTTTTTTAATTATTCACCCTTTGTCCTATGGTTGCATCCTCAACAGTTCGCATTAGTTCTCGCAAAAGTCAGCTAGCACTGGTACAAACGCATTGGGTACAAGCGGAACTAAGCAAAGCACACCCCGATCGCCAGTTTGAAGTCGTCACCATGAGTACACAGGGCGATAAGATTCTTGACGTAGCGCTCGCTAAAATTGGTGATAAAGGCTTATTTACCAAAGAATTAGAAGTATCTATGCTGACCAGAGAGTCAGATCTAGCTGTACATAGCCTCAAAGATTTACCAACTAAGTTGCCTGAAGGTTTAATCCTTGGTGCAGTAACAGAGCGTGAAGATCCCGCCGATGCCCTAGTTGTCCATGAAAAGCTGAAGGACAAAAACCTTGCAACTTTGCCTGCGGGTACTGTTGTCGGCACATCTTCCTTACGTCGGCTCGCGCAGCTCCGCCATTACTATCCTCATCTCACCTTTAAGGATGTACGTGGCAACTTGAATACTCGTCTCCAAAAGCTCGATTCTGGCGAATATGACGCATTGATTCTTGCTGCCGCAGGTTTACGTCGTCTAGGCATGGGCGATCGCGTACATGAGGTCATTGATGCTGAAATTTCCCTCCATGCCGTTGGACAGGGAGCATTAGGCATCGAGTGCCGTGCCGAAGATCCTGACATTTTGGCTTTGTTTGCCCCGATTATCCACTATCCCACCACTCAACGTTGCCTTGCTGAGCGCTCTTTCCTCCGTGAACTCGAAGGTGGTTGTCAAGTTCCCATTGGTGTTCATACTGCTATTACTGGCGACAAGCTAACCTTGAAGGGAATCGTAGCAAGCCTTGATGGTAAAACTTTAGTCAAGGGTGAAGTAACTGGCGATCTCACTAACCCCGAAGCGATCGGTGCAGAATTAGCCGATGATCTCAAATCTAAGGGTGCTCAAGACATCCTCAATAAGATTTTTGCGGAAGTTCGCGCTTAAAAACGTCAGTCCGGCTTAAGCTAGCAAATTTTAAACGACCGTCTCAAATTATTCCGAACTGACCTTACTTAAAAAGCAGAAAAGAGCCAGTTTCTTAAACTGACTCTTTTCTGCTTACAAAAAAAGAGGTGGTACTTTGTACCACCTCTTTTTTTGTAATTGGTTGATTACCGTTTCGAGTATTGAGGAGCTTTACGAGCTTTCTTAAGTCCGTATTTCTTACGCTCTTTAGAACGAGGATCACGGGTGAGATAACCTTCTACTTTGAGAGGCTTACGATTTTCAGGAGCAAGCTCCACCAAAGCACGAGCAACACCTAAGCGAATTGCGTCAGCTTGACCTGTAACACCACCGCCATGAGCATTAACCAAGACATCGTACTCATTTTCCAAGCCTAAGGTTTCCAAAGGAGCCTTCACACCTGAAATGTAGCTAGGATTGAATTGCAAATACAAATCACCGGGCTTGCCGTTGATTACGATTTTGCCTTCCCCAGGGACGAGGCGCACACGGGCGATCGCAGTCTTACGGCGACCAGTACCCCAATACACAGCACGATTAGAACGTTCAGTATCTGACATCGGTTATTTCTCCTACTTCTGCGATGGAATGGTGTTGATGACCAAGGTTTCAGGCTGTTGAGCATCGTGGGGATGGCTCGCACCCTTGTAAACCTTGAGCTTGGTGAAAAGCTGACGACCGAGGGTATTCTTGGGCAACATGCCTTTAACAGCATGTTCAAGAACGCGCTCAGGTACGCGGGCAATTACCTTATCAAAGGTTTCAGTCTTCATCCCACCTGGACGACCAGAATGTCTTCTGTATAGCTTTTGGGTTGATTTCTTACCAGTTACGGCAATTTTGTCAGCATTAATTACCACGACGAAATCACCAGTATCTAAGTGGGGCGTATAGATGGGCTTATCTTTACCGCGCAAGATAACCGCGATCGCGCTAGCAAGTCGCCCGAGGCGCTGACCTTCCGCATCGATAACATACCACTTACGATCTGGATCTTTAGGTAAGTAGCTTTTATTAGGAGTGAGTGTAGTTGTAGTCATTAGTTTCTCTACAAGCGAAATTTATCTATCAAACTTTATTTATCTTGGGAAACTTGAGCTTTAAACTTCAAATCAAGCTAATTGCCCGATCATTGGTTAAACCCAAAGTTTGCTTGCGCGATGCGAACTCAGTGAATGGGTTATCAGCATAGCCGATCGCCAATAGGCAGAGTCCTTGCGGCGGTGCTGCATATTTAACTTCGATACGACGTTTTTCTTGCCATCTACTAGTAAAGGCTTCGACACTGAGACGAGAACGCCCCACATCGATTAGCTGTCCTACTAACAGACGAATCATGCCGTAAAGAAAGCCACTTGCCTGAACTTCCACATGGACAAAATCACCATCTCGCCAACATAGTGCTTCTTGAACCTCAAGACGACTGTGGGGGCGACTCGAACCTGCCCTCTGAAAAGCAGCCATATCATGCTCACCTAACATAGGTTGCAAGGCTTGGTGCATTAGCTTTTCGTTAAGGTGCTCATGGTAGTAATGCCAGCTAAACTGCTTCACAAATAAGTTCGGGATTGCGGCTGTGTAAATCGTGTACCGATAACGTCGCCATGTGGCCGAAAATCTTGCGTGCCAGTCACTCGCTACTTCCGTCGAGCTACAGATCAAGATATCTTCGGGCAAGTAATTATTTAATACCTTTGCCCATTTCTGAGGAGGAATCACACTCGAAGTATCGAAATGCGCTACCTGAGCCGCAGCATGAACACCTGTGTCAGTTCTACCTGCACTATGTATAACGGTTGTATTTCCGCAAATCTGCGCGATCGCTTCTTCAATCGTTTGCTGCACGGAGGGATGATTTAGCTGTCTTTGCCATCCGTAATAATGTGTACCTAGATATTGAATAACTAAAGCCACACGACGAACAGGGTCAGAATCAGCAGACAAAATCACCTCTGGCATCTCAGGAATTGAACTGCTTATACCAGTTGCAAAATCGCGATTTCGGAATTGTCGCCACGACGACTGACCGTGCGAACAATACGGGTATAGCCACCATTACGATCGGCATAACGTTCTTTAGCTTGGCTAAACAGTAAGTCTACTAAGCTAGTAACGCGCTCTTCTTCAGGTAATTGCTCTTGCTTGGTCTTAGTTTGAACGCGATCGCTCACGGGTTCGCCATCCTTAACCGAAATATCGTATAAATAGGCGATCGCTTGGCGACGAGCGTGCAAAGAACCATTTTTAGCAAGGGTAATGATGTGATCGGCAGTAGTGCGAACAGCATTAGCTCTTGCTCTAGTGGTTTTAATTTCGCCTCTGAGGATTAACTCAGTCGTCAAAGCACGTAGGAGAGCTTTGCGCTGGTCAGCAGCCTTATTAAGCTGGGGTGTTTTACAACGGTGACGCATAGGTGTGTACTAGATGAATGTTGAATGCAATATTTGTGAAACTAAAGCTGCCAAATACTGCCATTTTTATAGAACTTTTATAGAGATACTCTTATAAAACTTTAGAAGTCTTAGATTCGGTCAAGGTCAAGCCAAGATGCTGCTTGAGCGCATCCATAACTTCCTCAGCCGACTTCTGACCAAAGTTTTTGATCTCTAGTAGATCGTCTTGAGTGTACTCCAGCAAATCCGCCACAGTATTGATCTGTGCGCGTTTGAGACAGTTGTAAGCTCTGACCGACAGTTGCAATTCCTCAATGTGAATTTGCTTAGTCTCATCCTGCTCATCACGCTCTTGAGGTAATGAAGGCGCAAGAGTGATTTCCTGCAAGGGAGAGAATAAACTCACCAAGACACTAGCGGCTTGGCTAAGAGCCTCTTGAGGTGTAATGCTGCCATTAGTCCAAATATCAATTTGGAGACTCTCTTTATTGATCGCATCACCGATCCGAGCGTCCTTAATCTCATACTTGACCTTACGCACAGGCATAAACACAGCATCAATTTTGAGCGTGTCGATTGGAGAACTGTGGTCTTCTTTAGAGCGGTCTACGGAACGATAACCTTTGCCGCGTTCAATCGTTAGTTCCATTTCCAAGGTTGCACCCTCACTGAGGGTAGCGATGTATTGGTTAGGATTAACGATCTCAATGTCTGAGGGCAAAGAATGAAAACTAGTGGCAGTGACTAGCTTTGGACCACGCTCTACCAAACGAATGATCTGTGGTGCTGAGCTGTAAGACTTCAACACTAGTTCCTTCAGGTTGAGCATCAAATCCAAAACGTCTTCCCGCACGCCTGGAATCGTCGCAAACTCATGGTTGACACCAGCAATGCGAACAGCAGTGACGGCCGCACCCTCAAGATTGGAGAGCAATACCCGTCTGAGCGCATTTCCAATGGTAATGCCTTGCCCCCGCTCTAGTGGTTCCAGTACAAATTGGCTGTACTGGCTATTATCTTTTTCTGTGTGGGATGCAACGCACTCAACCTGAAACTGTGCCATATTTGTACCGACTTAGTCTGCAAGAGTAAACGAAAATCAAAGGGGAAATTAGAGAATTGAGAAATTACGAATTACGAATTTAATTTTTAATTGCTAATTCGTAATTGGTTATACACGTCTGCGCTTAGGAGGACGGCAACCATTGTGAGGGATGGGGGTAATATCACGGATCAAGGTGATTTCCAAACCAGCAGCTTGCAAAGCTCTGACTGCGGTTTCACGACCAGATCCAGGACCTGTTACCATCACTTCAACTTGGCGCATTCCTTGTTCGATCGCTCTTCTTGCAGCAGATTCAGCAGCAGTTTGGGCTGCAAATGGAGTACCCTTCTTCGCACCCTTAAAGCCGCTCGCACCAGCCGAAGACCAAGAGATTACGTCACCTACGGTGTCAGCGATCGTGACGATAGTATTGTTGAAAGTAGACTGGATGTAAGCGACTCCATTAGGAACATTACGCTTATTCTTGCGTGCGCCAGTTCTACGTGTTGTTTGACGAGCCATAGTTTCGTATTAATCCTTAATTACTTCTTACCTGGAGCCTTCTTCTTACCTGCAACAGTGCGACGACCGCCACGACGGGTACGAGCATTGGTGCGAGTACGTTGTCCGCGCACAGGAAGACCCATACGATGTCTACGACCTCTGTAGCAACCGATGTCTACTAGGCGTTTGATGCTTAAACCTTCAAGACGACGCAGATCGCCCTCTACTTGAAAGTTGGATTCTACCTCTTGGCGTAAAGTCGTTACTTCAGGATCAGTAAGATCTTTAACCCTTGTATCAGGGTTTATTTTGGTAGCTGCTAAGATTTTTTTGGCGCTAGTTAGACCGATTCCGTATATGTACGTTAGTCCTATTTCGATGCGCTTGTCACGAGGAAGGTCAACTCCTGCAATGCGAGCCACTATAAGTCTCCCAATTTGTTGTCAGTTTTCAATGTTATGGTTGCCCCAAATCTAAGGTTTGATTAAATTGTGGTTGCTCTAAAAATAATTTTTAGATAAATTTTGAGAGAACCTTTGGGGCGAATGGCTGTACAACTCAATCTTCGTGCGAGCGTGCGTTTTATGCAGTGGGTTAGCTACAATCAGCAAGAGCAAATTACGAAGACAGCATATTTTACAGCGAACTCTATAATATATTGACAATGGCAACTTCTGTCAATATTTTTGCAATTTAGCTTTTCAGAGTTAGCTTGTCGCCAGTACTTATTCCGCTTAAACCTAGTTGCCGTTGCAACAAATGAAAATATCCATAGGTAATTACTAATGATAACTATTAGTTATATTGCAATTACCTTGCCTAGTTGTCGCGATCGCTATCAAGAGCCGCAATACCAGAAATTGGTCGATAGGTATAACTAGCAATAGCTGGTGCGGGACTGGAGGATTGAGGACGCGATATTTTCATAATATCCTCTTTAATGGCTTCGAGATCAACATAGCGATCAGCAACGTTAATCAAATGATCGCTAGTCATCGATCGCAGGCTAACTACCTCAACGCGCACACCTCGATAGCTTGCTGCATCAACCGCGTAGGCGAGATCCCCATCACCGCTAACTAGTACGGCTGTGTCATAGGAGCCGATGAGCGCCATCATATCCACCGCTATTTCCACATCAAGGTTCGCTTTTTTAGAACCATCGGGCAGTTGCACTAGTTCCTTAGAAATTACCCGATAGCCATTGCGCCGCATCCACAACAAGAAGCCTTGTTGTTTTTCATTGGTGCGATCAACCCCTGTATAGAAAAAGGCTCTGAGTAAACGTGAGCCATCGGTAAGACACAAAAGTAACTTTGTATAGTCAATTTCGATCCCAAGTTGGAGCGCTGCGTAGAAAAGATTAGAGCCATCTATAAAGATGGCAACGCGCCCTCGGTTTTCTAAAATTTGGTCTGGCTTAAATCCAGAATCTTGCTCGAAAGGTAACATATTTTTGCCTATAGAACGTTTGTTATCTAGTGCTGTGGGATGAAGCTTTGGTATTAGCATGGATACTTAAAACCGTCCTAAGTGTTTACCTAATTCAGAAGAACCTCTTAAAACTTTTTAATAAACTAACGCATAGTCTATTGGGGACTAGCGGTGGACGTTCAAAGTAACTTTTAACAAGACAATTAGCCTTATCCCAAGACCGTCAAAAATAAATTTTGAATAAATTTTGAATAAATTTTAAAAAAAATTAAAGTGAATCTAAAAATATAAGATGTTTTTTTATAATAAAACTATATTAATAAATAACTTATTTTTATAGCTTATCTTCGATTATACACTATAAGTAAATATACTCATAGGAGTATATTTTGGGGAAATTAATATTGAAAAAAAGTGACAAACAAGACGATGCTCAAGCATTAAAAACTGTCTAAAACCTAGTATTTTCAATACGTTGAAAGATAGGAGTGGGTGTTGCGAGAGGCTGACCTGATTGTAGTATTCCCCAATTTGTATGACTCCAATCAGGTGGATTGGCTTCATCAAAACTTAATCCTAATTGTTGATAGGCAGCAATGCTGAGATTTGATGTAATTGGGGAAAACAGATAGACTGCAATTCTTACAGACTCTAACAAAGTATACAAAGTTTCATTAACTTCTTTTTGTTTTCCTGCTTTAAATTGTTTCCACGGTGTGGTCTCATCAATTAATTTGTTGCAATTCCAGATCAACTCTAAGATTTTTTCGCAAGCAGATCGAAAATTAAGATTTTGATAATCAATTGCCACGCGATCGCCTAAATTTGATGCCTGTTCGATCACTGGTTTAATTAAATTTGATACATCACTGGAATCGCTGGGATCATGTGCAGGTATAGTTCCTTGGCAATATTTATTTGCCATTCCTAGACTGCGATTGAGTAAATTGCCAAGGCTATTAGCGAGATCAGCATTGACAATTGAGATGAATCTCTCTTCGCTAAAGTCACCATCTTTGCCAAATTCAATTTCTTTTAAGAAGTAGTAACGAATGGCATCTGCACCAAAGCGATCGACGAGATCATAGGGATCAATCGTATTGCCTAAGGTCTTGCCCATTTTGAGACCATCCTTTGTCAGCAAACCATGACCAAATACGCGCTTTGGTAAAGATAGTCCCGCCGACATCAACATCGCTGGCCAATAAATCGCATGAAATCTTAAGATATCTTTACCAATGATATGCAAATTGAAGGGATACCACTTCTTGAGAGCATTTTCTAGCGTCGGCTCATCCTCAGGATCGAGCAGAGCCGTCACATAGCCAAGCAAGGCATCAAACCAAACATAAATAGTATGGGTGGGATCGGTAGGAATCGGAAAGCCCCAGTCAAGATTAACGCGAGAGATCGAAAAGTCCTGCAAGCCTTGCTTCATAAAGCCGAGGACTTCGTTGCGGCGGCTTTCAGGCTGAATAAAGTCAGGGTTCGCTTCGTGAAATTGATCGAGTGCGTCTTGATATTTCGATAAACGGAAGAAATAGTTGGGTTCGTCGCGCCATTCGCACACAACATTGGTATGGATTGGGCAATGATGGCTGGCGGGAAGTTCTCGCTCTTCTTTAAATTCTTCGCAAGCGACGCAGTACCAGCCTTTTTGCTGATTTAAGTAAATGTCACCCGAATCGTAGACCCGTTGAAAAAACTCATTCACGATCGCCTGATGTTTGGGTGCAGTGGTGCGCGTGAAGCGATCAAAGCGAATATTAAACTTTTCCCAAAGCACATAAAATTCCGCAACAGTGCGATCGCAATGTTCTTGGGGGGATAGATTATTTTTTTCGGCAGTGCGCTGAATTTTTTGTCCATGCTCATCTGTGCCTGTCACAAACATCACAGGATGACCTTTGAGCCGATAGAACCGTGCAAAAGCGTCGGCAGCGATCGTCGGATAGGCACTGCCAATATGTGGGCGATCGTTGACGTAAAAAAGTGGTGTAGTTAAAGCAATCGGTTCTAAAGACATAGGGTACTCAATTCACGGCTAATACCATTTTGCAAAAAAATGGTGGTAAATGTAACATTTTTCACCAAAAGTAATGAAAAACCTACAAACTCATCAAAATTGGATGGATCAAGCGATCTCCTTGGCACAACAGGCAGGAGAGGCGGGAGAAATTCCTGTAGGGGCGATTATTGTCGATAATCAAGGGAGTATGATCGCCACAGGAGTAAATCGCAAAGAGCGAGATCAAGATCCTACTGCCCATGCTGAGATTGTAGCGATTCGTGAGGCTTCACGCATATTAAGAGATTGGCATTTAACGGGTTGCACCCTCTATGTCACTTTAGAACCCTGTCCCATGTGTGCAGGAGGAATTTTGCAAGCGCGGATTAGTACTTTAGTTTACGGTGCTGATGATTCCAAAACAGGCTCAATTCGGACAGTAGCCAATTTACCCGATAGTCCTGTGTCTTTTCACAAGTTGGAAGCGATCGCAGGAATTCGCGAGAGAGAATGCCAAGAATTATTGCAAGCTTGGTTTAAAAATCTCAGAATTTGATATCGGCGGCACTTTTCTCCGCCAATATCCTAAGAATATGTGGCAATTTGTTGTGAAAACCAGATTGCGGTTTCAGTATTCGTTTTTGTAGCTAACAATTCCACGGTTTGTTCTAACAAGGCGATCGCTAAATTTGGCAAAACATGAGAAACTTCGCATTGTTGATAAACGCCAGTTTCATCTAGTTTAAAAGCAAATAGGCGATAAGCACGAACATCAATCACCCAATATTCAGAAATCCCTAAATCTGCGTACAGTCGCTTCTTTTCATCTAAATCGATCACCAAAGTTGTATCAGAGATTTCACCAACTAAATTAGGCGATCGCCAATTGTCCAGATCAATAAACCGCGATTGACCAGTTTTCCGAGTGGGTACATCTTCACCAACATACACAACAATATCGGGAGCAATCGCTCTACGTCCCTTTTTTTCTAACTGACAGCCGCCAAAAGTACTTAATTTGACATTTGGAAATTTTGCTGCCCAAACAGCAAAAAGCATAGGGATCAAAGCGCTAAATTGAGCATGATTTATTCCTTCTGCTCCTCTTTCTACCCACAAGCGTTGATTATCGAAAAACAATTTACAGCGATCGCTATTTTCCTCATCTCGCAGAGCTTCATAGTCTTGCCAAGTCGCTTGCTGCCATTGCTGAGTAGGTTTTAGGGTTATTTGGCACATAGGGTATTTATCGAATCGACCAAATCGCTCTCCTTACCTGCTGCCGTTTCTAAATCCTGCTTAGCTTTGGTCTGAGCATTAGTATCCTTCGCCTCTACCGCCTTTGCCTGAGCCTTTAGCGCCGATGACACATCCCCATACATACTCAAGAGTTTAGTTTGCAACTCCTTAAGCTGTGAATCCTTAACGGCGATCGCTTGCGTCTCAGTACGAATTTGATCAATTTTGTCCGCAAGCTGCGTAAAGCCTGCCGCATCCTTGGGAGCTACTAAATCTTTGGTTTTATTCGCAACCGTAACAAATTTGTTACATTGAGTAACTCGATTTTCCCCACAACCATATAGGAGTAATCCCATACTCAAAGCAGTCATACCAAGAACATTGTAACGATTGAGCCGACTCGATGAAGTATGGAATGAAGACTTTTGAAGTTGCATTATGGTGATTGCCGATAGTCCAAATTTATTCTGCTGGGGTCTAAAAATTCTAAAATGTTTTAGTTAAGCTAACTCAAGAGATTTGAACTATGTCCGATAATCGCCGCAGTCGTGCAATTACCGAAGGCGTTCAGCGATCGCCTAACCGCGCTATGTTACGCGCCGTTGGTTTCCAAGACTCAGATTTTACTAAACCTATTGTCGGTGTTGCAAGCGCCCACAGCACAATTACCCCTTGTAACATGGGCATTGCCCCCCTAGCGATCCGCGCCGAGGCAGGAATCCGCGCCGCCAATGGGATGCCCCAAGTTTTCGGTACAATCACCATCAGCGATGGGATCTCCATGGGAACTGAGGGGATGAAATATTCTCTCGTTTCCCGTGATGTCATTGCGGACTCCATCGAAACTGCTTGCACAGGTCAGAGCATGGATGGTGTTTTAGCGATCGGGGGCTGTGACAAGAATATGCCAGGGGCGATGATTGCTATGGCTAGAATGAACATTCCTGCATTATTTGTCTACGGTGGTACAATTGAACCCGGACATTTAGATGGTGAAGACTTGACGGTAGTTAGCTCCTTTGAAGCGGTCGGACAATACAGTGCGGGCAGAATTGATGAAGTAAGACTTAATTCTGTTGAGCGTAATGCTTGTCCGGGGGCTGGATCTTGTGGGGGGATGTACACAGCTAACACTATGTCTTCTGCATTTGAGGCAATGGGCATGAGCTTGATGTATTCCTCCACCATGTCCGCCGTTGCACCTGAAAAGGCAACCAATACAGAACTTGCGGGTACGGTTCTAGTAAATGCGATTCGCAATAATTTATTACCTCGCGACATCATCACTCGTAAGTCGATTGAGAATGCCATTTCTGTGGTTATGGCAGTAGGTGGTTCCACTAATGCGGTCTTGCACTTTTTAGCGATCGCCCATTCCGCAGGTGTGGAATGGAACCTCGATGATTTTGAGCGCATTCGTGAGCGTGTTCCTGTTCTCTGCGACCTCAAGCCTTCAGGAAAGTATGTTGCCACCGATCTCCACAAAGCAGGTGGTATTCCTCAAGTGATGAAGATGCTTTTAGTTCATGGATTATTACATGGTGACTGCATCACGATTACTGGTCAAACCGTTGAGGAACTTCTCAAAGATATTCCTGCCGAACCTCGCGCCGATCAAGATGTGATCCGTCCTTGGGATCGTCCTATGTACAAGCAAGGACATCTCGCCATTCTTAGAGGCAATCTTGCTGAAGAAGGTGCTGTCGCTAAAATCTCTGGTGTCAAAAATCCGATCATCACTGGACCTGCTCGTGTTTTTGAATCGGAAGAAGATTCTCTCGCGGCGATTCTCGATAATAAGATCAATCCCGGAGACGTATTAGTTATTCGCTATGAAGGACCTAAGGGTGGACCTGGTATGCGAGAAATGTTAGCGCCTACCAGTGCAATTATCGGTGCTGGTCTAGGTGATTCCGTTGGCTTAATCACCGATGGACGTTTCTCTGGTGGAACCTATGGCATGGTTGTCGGTCACGTTGCCCCTGAAGCCTATGTTGGTGGCACGATCGCTTTAGTCCAAGAAGGCGACTCCATCACGATTGATGCTCATCAGCGTTTGATTCAACTCAATATCAGTGAGGAGGAACTAGCCACACGCCGTGCTAGTTGGAAAGCGCCTGCTCCTCGCTACACCAAAGGTGTTCTGGCAAAATATGCCACCCTTGTTTCAACTAGCAGCAAAGGTGCTGTAACGGATTTAGATCTATTCTAGTTAATTGCAAGTAAAGAGAGGCTTGCGAGTACAAGCCTCTCTTTACTTTTTTTGCATAAAAGTAAAATAGCGATAGCTTTAAGTGGATCAGGTTTTAGCTAAATTACTATTTGTTTGAGGTGCAGTAAAGGCGATCGCTAAAAATTAGATTCTGCCTTGATAATATTCTTCTGGCGACTTTTAGTTAGTCTCTGTAAAGAATGTTCAAGTGCTAATTCTACAAAAGAATTTAAAGAATGAGAATGTGCAGTAAATCCCATTAGATCAAGATAGACATCCGTGGGCATAGCTAGACCTTTCCAATAAGCGCTACGACCTTTTTTCTGTAATTTCACAGGTTTAGTAAATTTGCCCGTTTGAATTTCTTCATCAGTAACAACCAACCAACTTTTTCTCTGGTTTTCTATGTAAGCAATATATTGAACAATGCCATCAACTATCCAAAGTCTCATCATGGCAGTTCTTTTATAACTATCTCTTGTATTCCATTGTCCATTAATAGTTACAAATGGCAACCATAGATAAACAGCAAGACTTTCTCTCTTGTTTTCCCAACCTATCTCAGCAATGGGATTTTGTTTGTTTCTTTCAAACCGAACCCATTTACTATCTGGCTTCTCATAAATTCTATAGTTTAAAGATTGAGCAAATTGATAAATCTGACCACGAATTTCAATAGCCCATATTTTTTCACATTCTGAACAACTCCCTAAAAGATTAACAAAAGCTTTTGGAGGGTCAGGCAAATTAGGTGTAGGTGCAATTTCAGCAGCTATTGGTATGTCTATTTTGGCTATTTCTGTCTTTGTAAGCCATTCATACAATGTAAATATAAATCCTTGATTGCTGCTTTTTACTGCATAAGATAAGAGAGTAAATTTAAGTTTGTGGTGTTTTAATGTTGTTACAGTACGATTCCTATAGGTTGGACAAACAGTGTATAGGTCAATAGGTTTAGTATAATCAATTTGTTCACTAAAGGGCTTTTCTTCGATAAGGGCATCGAAATACGCAGTAATTTGTTCAATAACATGAGAATCTTCAACATTTTTTAACTCTATGATGACGAGTTGATTCTGGTTCCCTTTTGCTAATATGTCACAAATTCCTTCTCTGCAAGTGTACTGACTTTTGAGTGGCTTCAGTCCAATTTTGGGAAGAACTGTATACCAAAAGAACCATTCTAGATGTCGTTCAGTCTCAAACTCTACGCTCTCCCCATAAACACGAAATCTAGGTGATGCTATACTGCCCTGATTTGTCATTTCATAGTTACTAGACCTGCTGGTAAAAATTTTATCAGTTTGGTTGATTAGGTTAGTAGCTAAACCAATACCAGAAAAATATTCCGCACCCGACGAATATCTGCAAGATGAACTTGTTGCCCAATTTCTCGAAGACATAGAAAGCGAAATGCGTTGATCGTAAACTGTATCTTAACCTCAGCTAAGTAAACTAGATTAACTTGCCACATAGACAGCATATATAAAGTATCTATCCAAGCCAAGCTACTTGCTTTACAAAACTTATCGTTAGTTTTGGGTTGAAATACCTGTAAATGCAGCATTTTCTGGTGAGATAGAGTTAGATATTTAAGTTGGAAAACCCTATACTGGGTAGATATTATTTCGACTTTTTACATACCCTTTAAAGATCAAAAGGCAGACACATGAGCGTAACAGCGTCAAGTGGTGCAGTAAATGCCCGCCCTCGTCTATACCAGACCGCTATAACTTCCACAATTTCTCAGATAGAGCAACAGGATCGCTTTGCGACTCGTAGCGAATTATCCGATTTATCTACTTATTTTCAATCTGGACTAAAGCGCATCGAAATTGCCGCAATTTTGACCAAAAATTCGGACAATATTGTATCCAAGGCAGCTAGCCGTATTTTTACGGGTGGCTCAGCAATGGCATTTTTGGAAAAGCCCAAAGATTCTGAAGAGCTAGAGATCGATCGCGCAGGTCGCGTGGTTGATGTCAAGCGTGGCATGGAACTCGGTACAACTATATATACTGAGGCAAGTGAAGGTGGTTTCTTAGGAACAATCAAGAACTTCTTCAGTAATACTGGCATTACAGGCGTTGTTGACCCAGTACCCGCAAGCTTCCGCCCCATCAACATTTCCCGCTATGGTGCAGACCGCATGAAGAAGTCCTTACGTGACTTGTCATGGTTCCTGCGCTATGCCACCTATGCGATCGTTGCTGGTGATCCCAATATTCTTGCTCAGAACGTGCGTGGCTTGCGTGAAATTATCGAAGCAGCCTGCTCGACTGACGCAACCATCGTGGCTTTACAAACCATGAAGCAAGCTGCGGCTAGCTATTTCCTCAATGATGCTGAAGCGATCGAAATCGTTAAGCAATATATGGATGTAGCGATCGCTGAATTCAAAGCACCTACCCCATCGCCTAAAGTTCGTCAGCGTAATTCTCCTGACCTCCAAGGTTTGGCTCTGCCTCAGATTTACTACAACACCGCCGAGCGTCGTCAGAAATTCACAATGCGGGCTGGCTCCACTACTTCTGAGAAAAATGAAGTAGTTAAAGCGGCTTACCGTCAAGTTTTTGAGCGTGATATTGCCTTTGCCTATAGCCAAGGTATTTCTGACCTTGACTCCAAGGTAAAAAATGGTGAAATCTCGGTACGTGAATTTGTCCGCCGCTTAGGTTTATCACCTTTGTATCGTGATCAATTCTTCCTACCTTTCATCAACTCCCGTGCTGTTGAACTAGCATTCAGACATTTCCTCGGACGCTCACCTGAAAGCCGTGAAGAAGTTGCTGCTTACTTTGCGATCGTCTCCAAAGGTGGTCTAGCTGCGCTAGTTAACGCATTAGTTAACTCCAGAGAGTACAGCGACTACTTCGGTGAAGAAACCGTACCTTACCTACGTGGTTACGGACAAGAAGCACAGACTGCTCGCAACTGGGGCGCACAGTTTGACCTGTTCAACTACTCTGCACCTTTCCGCAAGGTTCCTCAGTTCATTACCTTGTTTGCCTCTTATCAAAGTCCATTGCCTGACCAACATGTTTATGGTTCTGGTAATGATCCTTTGGAAATCCAATTCGGCGCGATTTTCCCCAAAGAAAACCGCAACCCCAGCGCCAGCCCTGCCCCATTTGGTAAGGATACTCGTCGGATCTTGATCCGCAACGGTAGTGGTATCACCAACCAACTCAGCAATCCTAGTGCTACTGGTGCGATCGATCCTCTTGGACCTAAGGTATTCAAGCTGGACAACACCCTCCGCGATAACGTCAAGATTGGTAAGGGCGGTAGAACCTCACCCGTAAAAGGCTTGAGCATCACTAACTCCGAAACCTCTACCCAAGCTGTAATTCGCGCCCTGTATCTACAAATTGTTGGCTACATTCCTTACTCTGGTCAGCGTCTCTCTGTCGCTGAAATTAAGCTGGAAAATGGCGACATCTCGGTACGCGAGTTTGTCCGTATGCTTGCCAAGTCTCCTACTTTCCGCGATCGCTACTGGAACAAGCTCTATGTCTGTAAGGCGATCGAGTATACTCACCGTCGCCTCTTGGGTCGTCCTACCTACGGTCGTGACGAAATGAATGCTTACTTTGACCTTGCTGCAAAGAAAGGCTTCTACGCTGTAGTTGACGCGATCCTCGATACCAAGGAATATGAGCAAGCCTTCGGTGAAGACACCGTTCCTTACGAGCGCTATCTCACCCCCGCAGGTGTATCTCTCCGCAACAACCGCGTTGGTACATTGACCGAAGCTAAGGGTTCCAAAGTTGATGCTCCAGCCACACCTAAGTTCATCGAACTTGGTCAAGTCACTGAAGTCCGCTCTGAAGTATCGATCGCTGATCGCATTAACCAAGGTGTTAGCAAGCAACGCGAACAACGCAAGATCTTCAAGCTCACCACCACTAACCCTGTGGAAGCTAATGCCTTGGTACGTGCTGCTTACAGACAAGTCTTCGAGCGTGATATGGATGCCTATGTTGGCAACGATCAGTTCAGCAAAGACACCTCTAAGCTACTCAACAAGGAAATCACCGTTAAGGAATTCATCCTTGCCCTTGGTACATCCGACTTGTACATCAAGGAATTCTATGCCCCATTCCCCAACACCAAGGTAATCGAATTGGGAACCAAGCACTTCCTCGGACGCGCTCCCCTCGATCAAGCTGAAATCCGTAAGTACAACCAGATTTTGGCAACCAGTGGTATTAAGGCAATGGTTACCGACATGGTAAACAGTGCTGAGTTCCTCGAAGCTTTTGGCGAAGATGTTGTACCTTACAACCGCTATGAAACCTTCCCTGCGGCAAACTACCCCAACACCCAAGAACTATATAACCGCTTAACCAAGCAAGACAAATCAATTGTTGTGCCTAGTTTTGCACCAGTTAAATCAAAAGTTCCTACTAATGTTTAAGCATTAATCACAAAAAAGGGGGGCGCGTTGCGCCCCCCTTTTTTGTGATCTCAATCAAAAAAATTTTGCTGGAATAGGGAATAAATTAGGTACGGTTTTTCGGTATCATAGGCATCAGATTAAAGTTAAATGTTAAATTTATATAAAGGGCGATAAGCAGTGACTATCAGGGTAGCGATTAACGGATTTGGACGCATCGGACGTAACTTTCTCAGATGCTGGGCAGGTCGCAAAGAAACAAACATAGAAGTAGTGGGACTTAATGATACTTCTGATCCTAGAACTAACGCTCACTTGCTGAAGTATGACTCCATGCTCGGCAAATTTGATGCCGATGTTAGTGCTGATGACACAACTATCACTGTCAATGGCAAAACTATCAAAACTGTTTCTGATCGCAATCCTGACAATTTGCCTTGGAAAGATTGGGGTATCGATCTAATTATTGAATCTACAGGCGTATTCATTGATAAGGCTGGCGCTAGCCGACATATCAACGCAGGCGCGAAGAAAGTCCTCATCACTGCTCCTGGAAAAAATGAAGATGGCACATTTGTAGTTGGTGTAAACGAAGATCAATACAACCACGACATCCATAACATCATCAGTAATGCTAGCTGTACCACTAACTGCTTAGCACCTGTCGCTAAAGTACTTCTCGAAAACTTTGGCATTGTTAAAGGGGTCATGACCACCACCCACAGCTACACTGGCGACCAACGCTTGCTTGATGCTAGCCACCGCGATTTGCGTCGTGCTAGAGCTGCGGCCTTGAGCATTGTTCCTACCTCCACTGGTGCAGCTAAGGCAGTTGCTCTTGTATTACCTCAGTTGGCTGGCAAGTTAAATGGTATTGCTTTGCGCGTACCAACTCCTAACGTTTCCGTCGTTGACTTTGTTGTTGAAGTTGAAAAGCACACGATCGCTCAAGAAGTAAACGAAGCATTCCGTGCTGCTGCTGAAGGCTCCATGAAGGGTATTTTGGAATACAACGAATTGCCTCTTGTATCCATCGACTATCGCGGTACTGACGCATCCTCCATTGTTGACTCTTCTTTGACCATGGTCATGGGTGGCAACATGGTTAAGGTTGTTGCATGGTACGACAACGAATGGGGCTATAGCCAACGTGTTGTTGACTTAGCTGAAGTTGTTGCTAAGAATTGGAAGTAACCATATAAGCAAGATAGAGTTTCCATGCAAAACTCTATGTACCACTAGAAGAGCAGCAATCGCTGTAAACAAGTAAAAAATCAAATAAAAAAGAGAGCGTGATATACCGAATCACCCTCTCTTTTTTATTGCAAATACAGCTATTTCGCTGATGTATCAGCATAGAAAGATGCAGTTAGATCAGACAGAATCTTGGTAAAAACACTCATAAAACATAGCAATTTGCAAATAAGTGCATACTTATTTGCAACCCAAAATCAATTCCAAATAGGAATCTTAATTAAATGTAGGATTCATTAGGAGTGAAACGTAACTCATCATTGAGTCCAATTGATGAGTTACGCGATCGCTAAACAACTCTACGTTTAATTCCAACAACTTCCCTAGTAAGAGTTTTGAGTTTTGATTTTGCCTATAGCAAAATCAAAACTGCTTAACTAATGCTGATTTGTGAGGAAAAGTGAACTATTTTAACAATCATATTCAGTTGCTATTGTGGTAAGTAAATACCTCGATTTTTTATAAAGGCAATCACAAGGCACTTTTTTCAATCGGCAATCAAAATGAAACTCCCCGCCCCTTTAGTTAATTTTGGTGCTTTCTGTAAACGCAATCATCAGCAACTAGTTGCTGGCTTGATTACTTTCTCTGTGTCTCTAGGAGTTTTAGTATTACGAGACAACGGCACTTTTAAGCAGATTGAACTTTTGAGCTATGACAACTTAATGCGATCGCAACTCAACGAACCAAGCGATCAACGTATTGTCATTGTAGAGATTTCTGAAGCCGATATTCAAAGATTTCGATGGCCATTTTCTGATCGACTTTTTGCCAAACTCATTAATCAAATTGCATCAGCAAAACCCGCAGTAATTGGTATTGATAAATATCTTGATCTTCCTGTACTAGATGGACGGAGTGAGCTAGTTGAAGCAACTAAAAATGCAGGTAATGTCGTTAATGCCACATTTCTTGCCACTGTAAAAGGTAGAAGCAATGTTGAACCTGCCAAAGATCTCGAACAAATTAGCCGTTATGGCTATGTCAATTTATCAACGGATAAGGGGGCAGTTGTACGGCGCTCTGCTATCGTTGGCGACTCAGGTTCCTTTGCTTTTGAAATTACCCAGCTATATTTACAAAAATTGCATAATAAGCAGCAGCTTGTTTTTAATCCAGATGCGATTCAATTTACAGCAGGGAAACAAATCATTCCGCGAATGACAGCCAATTATGGTGCATATCGCAAGGAAGATGATAGTGGATATCAAGTAATGATCCGCTATCGCGGTAAACCACGTTCTTTTCAACATATCAGTGCAAGCGATGTCATTGACGGAAAATTTGCCCCAGAACAATTTCGCGATCGCGCTGTACTGATTGGGATAACTGCGGAAAGCCTCAAAGATAGCTTTGCTACGCCCGTTACTGCTGACGAAGAGGTGATGTATGGAGTGGAGATCCATGCCAATATCGTCAGCCAGTTAATTAGTGCCACTTTAGACGATCGCAAATTTATACAGGTTTGGTCAAACGATCTCGAAAACCTCTGGATTGCAATCTGGGCAATTATTGGTGGTGGACTAGCAACCTTTATTCCCAATGCTTTCAGAAATGTTGGGCTTTTAGCTACTCTTGCGATCGGCTTAACCGTTGGTAGTTATATTGCCTTTGCTCAAGCATTGTGGCTCCCCATCTTTCCTTCATTATTAGGCTTGATATCGGCAAATGTGTTAGTCATGTCATATCAACTTGCCATTCAACAATCGGAGCGCAAAGTCTTAATGGGACTCTTCTCGCGTCACGTCTCCAAAGAACTAGTGGATATAATTTGGAGCAATCGCGAGAAATTTATGGAAGAAGGACGGATCACAGGACAGGAGGTCTATGTAACAGTCTTGTTTACTGATATGCGGAATTTTAGTACTGCTGCCGAAGCTCAAGCCCCAGGAGAAACCTTGAATTGGCTCAATAACTATCTCGGCACGATCGCTAATGAAGTTTTAGCCCATGGTGGCATGGTGGATAAGTACATTGGCGATGCAGTAATGGCGGTTTTTGGTGTCCCAATTCCCCATGCAAATGAAGTTGAGCGTACCCGTGATGCTCAATCGGCTGTCGATGCAGCTTTAGCGATCGCCCGTAAACTTGCCGAGATGAATGATGTCTGGGTAGCTCAAGGATTACCACCTGTTACTACAGGAATTGGGATTAACTCTGGTACTGTGATTGCTGGTAGTTTGGGTAGTGCTGAACGCTTGGAGTATTCAGTTTTAGGAGATGCGGTGAATATCGCTGCCCGTCTAGAAAGTTTTAATAAAGAAGTGGACGGTGGTCCTCACCATATTTTGATTAGTGAAGATACCCATCAGAGGCTAAATAATAATTTCAAGACTGAGTTTGTGGGCAAATATGCTCTCAAAGGGAAAAAGCAAGAAACAGGAATTTATCGAGTATTAGATATTCAGAAAAAAGCGAATCCTGTCGTTTCTTCAGCTTCATCAGAAACTACATAAAAAAGCGACGCAATGCGTCGCTTTTTTATGATTTTGTTTACAGTCAGAAATGAATTTATTTACCTGACTTGGTTAACACTTTAATGGGAGTTGTCGAGCTAGTCGAAATATCTGTCACGACTGGAGCATTGTCTGTAGGCTTAGCTTCAGTTTTAGCATCTGTGACTGCTTTTGCAGAAGGTTCCGCAGATTTAGTCTCAGTCTGTTCTGTGGAATTTGTCCGTCTAAAATTGAAATTTTTGAAGTAATTCTTCAATTTATTTGAGGTATTTTCTAGAACATCACTAGGGGCTTCATCAGACTTGGAATCTGGTTTAGATTTGGTTTCTGTAGAAGTTAGATCCTTAGCTGCTGGCTGACTAATTGGTTCCTTAGTTGGTACAACAACAGGAGTAGTAATGACATTAAAGCTGGGCTTAACCTTGACAGGCTCTACAACAGGTGTAGTCTTGACCAAGGGTACGGTCTTAAACTTCACAGGTTCTATAGAAGTAGGCTTAACTATGGGCGCAGTTTTAACAGGTTCAGGAGTGGCTCTAGGAACGTACTTAGACCTTACAGGCTCTACTGTTGGCTTCACTACAGGCGTTGTCTTGACTGGGATTGGGGTCAATTTCACAGGTGTAGTTACAGGTGCAACCTTAACAGGCTCTGGCGTAGCTTTCACTGGAGTAACCACGGGTTCAGCCTTGACCTTTACTGGAGCGATCAGCGTTGCTTTGACAGGAGCAGGGGTAACAGGAGCAACGGTGGTAGGTACTGGCACTACTACAGGAACCACAGGTACTACCGAAGCTGGAGCAGTTTTATCCGCAGGTTTTACTTCTTCTGTCTTAACTGCGGCTTGCGGTGTCGCTGTCGGAGCAGGTGACACAGGTTGAGGAGTTTCTTCAACCTTAGCAGGAGTCACTACAGGGGCAGGAGTTACCTCAACAGGGGTAGGAGTTGGCACAGGGGTAGGAGTAGGTGGGACATAGTTAGGATCAACGATCGCTTCAATATTGGCAATCTTTTCACCACGCACTAGACGGGAGAGGGTATCAGTACCATTAGGCTGGAAGTTGATTACATGGGCAGTGCTATTAAACACATTGGGAATTGCATCGCCATCATCTTCGAGAAGTTCCAACTTCACCCAGTTTTTACCAGACTTCAAGCCCTTTAAATAAATTGGCTCCCAGCGATCAAAAGTAAAGCTTTGACCATTAATCGTGGCGCGTACTTGCCAGTCATCAATAGTCGGTTCATCCTTGTCCAGTAAGTGCAAAGGCGCATTTTGGAGGTAGAAGTCTAACATTACTGGCTCTGCACCATAGGTTCCAACAGGACGGCTATAGGTAAGCAGGGGTGTTTTTGCGTCAGGAGTATTTTCGCCAGTCTTCGTTAAGACATTAAAGGAAACCTGAGCATAGGCTCCTTTGTTTTTAAAACTTTCATGCCAAGGACGAGAGGCAAAAGCGCGAATTGTATGGGTTCCGGGAGAGAGATTCTCAAAGGTTGCGGTTTGGTTGAGATCGTAAAGCGCTTTGTATTCTTGGTTATCTAAGGTCACATGGATATGGGGACCTAAACCAAAGTCAGCATTTTTGAAAATCGGCAAATTTTTAACGTCAAATTTCACCGCTACTTGGTCACTATTAAGTACCTCATCGGGTTTAGGGCTAACTATGCTTACCTGTGGCTCGTAGCGCTCTAGAAGCCGACTTAAACGCTGAATCTCGGTAGGTGGTGAAACTTCGACAATGTTCGTAGCGACAGTCTCAACTTTTTTGACGGGGGCTTTGCTCACGGGTTTATTATCACCACCGCAAGCTGTGAGGTAAAAGCATAGGGCGATCGCCATTACCAAACTAGTTAACTTTTTCCAAGGGATATTTCGCCAATAAGCTTGAACTCGCGAAGTCTTTGGCTTGTCTTCGGGTTGGTTAGAGTTTGCGATCGCGCTCATAAAAACTATGCTCAACTCAGATTACACAGGCAAATATACCGAAAAATGACCTCTTTGCTTATAAAGAAACTTCATTATTTATAAAGCTATTTACAAAAGTGCTGTCTAGATTAGGTTTTCCATAAATTGGTTTATGCTAAAAATTGTGTCCTTTCACCGTAAGAGCTATTTTCGTCCATGCAAGTACGCCGCCAGTCTGAATTTGCCCAACACAAAGGTTATGCGATCGCCCCTATCACTGATGCGCCCCAAAATATCTTAGAAAAAATTGTCTGGCAAAAAGAGCGTGAGGTGGCGCAAATGTATGCGAACGAGTCGTTAGAGTCGGTAAAAGCTAAACTGGCAAATGTGCCACCAGCGCGAGACTTTTATGGCAGTTTGCAAAATTCCCTTACCCAGCCTGCCTTGATCGCTGAGGTCAAAAAAGCATCGCCCAGCAAAGGCATATTTCGTGAAGATTTTGATCCGCAAGCGATCGCGAAAGCCTATGAAATTGGTGGCGCAAGTTGTCTTTCGGTATTGACCGACTCAGAGTTTTTCCAAGGTGGTTTTGAAAATCTGCAATTAGTACGCCAAGTCGTTGATTTACCGTTACTTTGCAAAGAATTTATTATTGACCCCTATCAAATCTATTGGGGGCGATCGCATGGTGCGGATGCCGCTTTATTAATTGCAGCTATTCTCACTGATGCTGATTTGACTGAGTTACAAGCATTAATTCATCAGTTGGGAATGACGGCTCTAGTTGAAGTCCATACTCCAGAGGAATTAGATCGGGTTGTGCAGATTCCTGATGTGCGCTTAATCGGGATTAACAATCGCAATTTAGAAAATTTTGTCGTCGAGCTTCAGCAGACCAAAGTTTTAATGGATAGACTAGATCCAGAAACTAGAAATCAATATCTCTGGGTAAGCGAGTCTGGTATTTATACCCGTCAAGATTTAGATTTTGTGCAAAATTGTGGAGCAAGTGCAGTACTAGTGGGTGAGTCTTTAATCAAGCAAGAAAATATTAAAGAAGCAGTGAAGAATTTGCTAGGAAATTAAATATCCCCAAACCCTTAGTAATTAGTAAGAGCATATTGTACACATTTTAATCCTAGAGATGAAATACGACATGCTTGTGGTCCATCAACACTTCCACCGAGATGATCCCAAGAACCAACCAAAGGATCATAGGCAAGACCAAGTTGTATCAATCCATAAACAGTAACTTTTACATCTAAGTCTTCCCAACCTAATCTATCTGCAATTTCATGCAACTGGATTTTTGGATCTTTTTGATGTTCTACCTCATATAAAACTTGTAGAACCAGTATTTCCTCATCGGATATTTGTGAGATCACTCGTATGCAAGACTGTTTACCAATATGTTTACTTGTTGGCAAAGTAGCTGAAAACATTAGAGCATTTGCTAAAGCATTGCATTTTATTTCTGAAGAGGTTCTTACTGCTGCATCCAGTGTTTGTAAAATAATGTCCTTAAATTGATCAGTTTCTAAAAAAGCATAATCAATTTTTGATTCCTCAAGAGAAGCAAATTTCTGCTTAACAGATAGAATAAAGTTATTCAAGTTTTTATTTTGCCAAGCAACCATACCAGCAGCTATCGGAGCGCTGATAAAGGCTCCAATAATAGGGACAGAACTAATTAACTCATTAGCTGCTGCAATTAATGGTTCGAGGGATTGTTCTCTCTTATTAGTCATTTTTTTAGTTAGTAACTATACTGGACTTTAGATAGTATTCAAACAAATTTAATCTTTAATTTATGATAAAAAACAAGAAATTATGTCATTAACCGTGCCATATAGCTTGAATACAAAAACTAATTTTTTGGCACAGAAAGCTATTAGCGATCGCTTTTTTAATGAATGGTACGAAGATTTACCAGAGTTGACCGAAGCTGAGAAAGAACGTTGTGATCTATTAAAAGAACGCTATCTTTACCATCGCCATCACGGACATATTAGCGAAGGGCTAGTTAATCAAATCGCGATCGCACCTTTGCTTGAAATGGCAAGTTTTTACGATCCACCTTTCGATATCAGAGCAGAATACCCCGTTCAGATTGAATCAGTAGATGTTGATGACAATGAAGAAACCATCTATCAAGGTCAGATTGATACACTCGTGATTCACAAAAAACTATGGGTACTAGTAATTGAATCAAAAGGACAAGCATTTAGTATCGAATCAGGCATGGCTCAAGCACTTACCTATATGCTGGATAGCCCTAATCAATCACAACCAACCTATGGATTTATTAGCAATGGTGGATTTTCAATATTCCTGAAAGTGCTGAAAGGGGAGATCACTCAATATCAGTTTTCCAATGATTTCTCATTATATAACCGCAAGACTAATGAACTCTGCTCTGTACTTATGATTCTTAAGAAAATCTCTAAATTGTTTCAACAAACTTGATCGCCGATCGCTAATAACAGAGGAAGTATGAGCCAGAATTTGCAACCATTATTTCAAATATTTCAGAAGTTTTTACTACCAGTGATTCGGGTTCTTGTTCTTGCTTATATTGGCTTAGCGATCGCCTTATATTTCGGACAGGCAAACATGGTATTTATGCCAAGCAAAGATGTCCTAGAAACACCAAAATCTATTGGCTTAAAATTTGAAGATATTCAACTAACTACTAAAGATAACGTCAATTTATCTGCTTGGTTTGTACCTGCAAAAGATAACAACCCTATTGGTAAAGCAGTGATTTTGTTTTGTCATGGCAATGGTGGCAATATTGGTAATCGTGTTAGCTATTTACCAATATTTAAAGACTTGGGGCTTGCCACATTTTTATTTGACTATCGCGGCTATGGCAAGAGTGAAGGGCAGCCGAGTGAAGAGGGAACCTATAAAGATGTTGAGGCAGCATGGCAATACCTCACCCAAGAACGCAAAATCCCGCCCCAGAAAATTATTATCTATGGCGAATCTCTCGGTGGGGCGATCGCTTCCTACATTGCCCAGACTACTGCTCAACAAAATCCTCAAAATCCTGCAGCAGGGCTGATCCTTGCCTCGACATTTACCTCAATTAGCGATCGCGCCGCCGAGCTTTACCCATTCCTGCCAATTCGCCTATTATCAAAATTTTCCTACAACTCCATTGAGCGCCTACCGAATATCAAAATTCCTGTATTAATCATTCACAGCAATGAGGATGAGATTATCCCGTTTCATCATGGCGAGAAAAACTTTCAAGTAGCCAATGCACCTAAAAAACTAGTTAAATTGCGCGGTGATCATAATGGTGGCTTTCTAGACTCCCTCGAAACTTACCGCAATGGCATCAACGAATTTGTTCAAAAGATTTAAATTTCTTCCCAAAAATCGATCGCTAAGATTGCTTCAATATCGCGGCTAAATTGCCACGAATCAGGAAAATTGACAGATTTGTAACCTTGATTACGCCTCACTATACGCAACGCATCATGAAACGCATTTTGAAATAATTCAGGATCGTTTACATAATTTTTGAGACTAGGAGATTGCTTGAGGATATCTCTAATTATGTTGCGAGTTCTATCGATAGTCTCTACCCATCCCGCATAGTCATACTCACTCTTGACATAGCAACGCTTTAGCAGATGTTCGATTAGTGTTGTTAATCTTTGCTTCAATTCGCGCCTGTCTCGACCAGCCAAACCTGCTAACTCCTCAATTAAATTTTCAACATCAAGATCCTGTAATTTCCCTTCTTGCAATTGCGCGATCGCATTTTCTAGCCAAAGATTCAGATCTTGCTCGTATAGAGATTGTTTAGTTGCGATTGCTTGGGTCATTTATTTTTCTCCTTTGCTATTAGTGCCATCGTCGCTAGGAAAGCAATATAGCCATTAACAATATAACAAGAGGCTATATTGGTTAGAGAGCAAGAATATTTAAATCTTGACCTAATCTCTAACTAAGTCAATAATCACCAAAATTATCTGTGCTGCTAGGTTTCGATCCCGGAAAACAAAAATGTGGTGTTGCTGTCATGGGCTTAGATCGGAAGCTGCATTTTCAGGCAGTTATCCCCAGCGCTGAGGCGATCGCTAAAGTTGGTAACTTATTAGATAGTTACCCTATATCATTGATGGTGATGGGCGATCAAACCGCATCTAAGCAATGGAAAGCGAAGTTGCAAGCATCATTCCCCGATTTGCGGATCATCACCGTAGACGAGCGTTATAGTAGTGAAGAGGCGCGACAAAGATTTTGGGACATTTATCCTGCAACAGGTTTAATGAAATTAGTCCCCCGTGGAATGCGATCGCCTGACCGTCCCATCGATGACATTGTGGCAGCGATCCTCATCGAAAGATATTTAAGTAGACTAATTAGCTCCTAACTATAGCTGTCGTACAGAAAGCCCCAGAAGATTAGTTGCGGGGCTTCGCGCCGCAACTAATCTTCTGGCTTTATGCCCTAAGCAAAACTTGCTTTGCTATATCAAAAAGCTCAGGCGAAGCGTGAGCTTTTTGAGAAAAGTTTTGTCAAGCTTCGTAAAGTAACATTAAGTAAGCTTGAAGCAGGGGTATGTAGAAATGATATCTTTGCACTTGATATCAAAAGCGTATACGCAATTTGGGAGAACATCTCAATGTCAGAAGAACAAGCAACAGCGAGCTTTACCGCTCCTAAACCTACTGGCAAAACCCCTATCTGGGGCGGTAGCACAGGTGGTTTGCTCAACTCAGCCTTTACCGAAGAAAAGTATCTGATCTCTTGGGACAGCCCTAAAGAGCAAGTATTTGAACTTCCTACTGGCGGCGCTGCAACTATGGTCAAGGGCGATAACTTACTCTACTTAGCAAAGAAAGAGCAAGCACTTGCTTTAGGTACACAGTTGCGTAAATTTAAGATCACCAATTATAAAATTTGGCGCGAATTTCCCAATGGTGACCAAGTGTATCTCCATCCTCAAGATGGTGTATTCCCTGAGAAGGTGAATGCTGGTCGCGTTGCTGCTAATAGCGTCGGACGCAAGATTGGTGACAATCCTAATCCTATAAGCGTTAAGTTTACAGGTAAGGCTACTTACGATGCCTAATTAATAGCCTTGGCTATTACTATTGCTCTCATTCATTTTTATTTTTTGCAAAAGCTACCGCGATCGCTTGATTTCGGTGGCTTTTGTTTTATGAATACGCGATCGCATGAGTCCTACCGTCTCTCCTAAGGCTCATGCTGGTTAGACCCAGAGAAATTTTTCAAAGCACGACTTCGTCGTGCTTTGAAAAATTTCTCTGGGTTTTAATTCAGTCTGGAGTTTAGACTAAAAAAGGTAAAAAAGGCAGAGTAAAAGAGATACAAACTGCCTAAAGTAGATGAAAAGTAAAGAGACATCTACAGCCATGATTATTGATAAACTACAAGACTTTCGTCAACAGGTATATAGATTTTTAGGGAACGGACGGGATGCAATATTTGACTTGATGGATGCAGTATTGACCAGTCCGAGAGTGAAATCATTTGTAGAATTATCGTTATCCGCAGTGTATCGAAGAAAATGGTCAAGTCTGTATGAATCATTAAAAGACAGTCGCCCCAACCGAGGCAGGATAAGACGGTTATGTGTGGAACAAATACCCAAAGACATCCGCCCTTTGCTAGCAGGAGACCATACAGGATGGGGAAGACCCCATGCCAAAACGCTAAAAGACAGGAGTTTTGTGCATCAACCGAATTTGGTAGAAGGGAACAAACCGATCGTGTTAGGGCATGACTACAGCACCTTGGCATGGATACCAGAGATGACAGGGAGTTGGGCAATCCCGTTATGTCACGAGCGGATCAGTAGTTTTGAGACAGCAGGGCAAAGAGCCGCATTCCAACTGAGTCAAGTATGTCGAGATTTAACGGTAAGACCAATCGCTACTTACGACAGTGAATATGGCAGTGCCGTCTTTATGAATTTGACTGAGGATATCCCTGCCGATTTACTAATACGTCTACGTCCTAACCGATGCTTATACAAAGCCCCTGCGCCCTACAGTGGTTATGGTCGTCCTCGTAAGCATGGGGATAAATTCCAACTTGCCAATGCTGATAGTTGGGGAGAGCCATCGGCAACTTTTAGCTTAGAAGATGAGACGGTTGGACAGGTGCAAATCCAGCAATGGTCTAACTTACACTTTCGGCAAGCAGCCCAACGACATATTCAAGTTATTCGAGTTACACATTCTCATTGCTCTGGTTTGTGGTTAGCTTGGGTGGGTGAACAGATGCCGACTTTAGACTCCCTTTGGCGCTTGTACTTACGTCGTTTTGCCATCGACCATTGGTATCGTTTTGCCAAACAAAGATTACATTGGACTCTTCCCCATTTGTTGACTCCTCAGCAAGCTTTGCGTTGGAGTGACCTTATGCCTTTACTCTCTTGGCAATTGTGGTTGGCTCGTCAACTGGTTATTGATACTCCTTTGCCTTGGCAGAAACCTCAAACCAATCTTAATTTTGGTCGAGTCGCTCAGGGCTTTGCCGCACTTTTGGTCAGGATTGGCTCTCCTGCTTGTTCTCCCCAACCTCGTGGTAAGTCTCTCGGTTGGAAATCTGGACGCAAGCGTTCTCCTTTTTCTCGCTTTCCTGTCGTCAAAAAACGAGCTTCTCGCTCGAAAAAGGTCAATCAAGACTACCTTAATTCCTAACTTTCAATATTCTCTTTTTCTCTCTCTTGCTTTTTCTCAGTTCTCCGTTTTCTGGGTCACTTTTTCCTGCTCTTTTTCTGATTCTCTTAATCAACTTAGTCTAAATTCCAGTTCAGTGCAACGCGCTGTATGTATCTCGCTTGCTTGAAAAGTGCGATCAACCTTAAATAAATGTTGCAAATTTTTAGTACAAATATCTAAATTTGAGTAATAGCAAGGTAATCACTTAAAATTCAGTATGAATTAAACAACGCCAACTAAGGAGTATTAGTGTCATAATGATGCAGACTTACTAAACGAAATCAACCTCGAAAGGCAATGGCGAAAAATTCTTCTGCAACGGCAAATAGTCAAGTTGATAAGGCTACCCCGATCGCCCAAGCAGCAAATGCTCAATTAGCAAAGGCGAGCATCAGCCCTGAGAAAAAGAAGGCGCTCGATGCGATCATGCAAAAGATCGAGAAGGATCATGGCAAAGGCTCGATCATGCGCTTGGGTGATGCGACGAACATGCGCGTTGAGACCATTCCTAGTGGCGCATTGCCCCTCGATCTTGCCCTTGGTGGTGGCTTACCCAAAGGGCGGGTGATCGAAGTATACGGACCTGAAAGCTCTGGGAAAACGACATTAGTACTCCACGCGATCGCCGAAGTCCAAAAACGTGGTGGTGTGGCTGCCTTCGTGGATGCTGAACATGCCCTCGACCCTACCTATGCGGCAAGTGTTGGTGTCGATATTAATAACCTGTTAATTTCCCAGCCCGACTCAGGGGAAATGGCATTAGAAATTGTTGATAATCTTGTGCGATCGATGGCTGTCGATATTATTGCGATCGACTCCGTTGCCGCGCTTGTACCCCGTGCCGAAATCGAAGGGGAAATGGGTGCTTCCCATGTTGGTTTGCAAGCTCGATTGATGAGCCAAGCACTGCGTAAAATCACAGCAAATGTGGGGCGATCAAACTGTATTGTCATTTTTCTAAACCAGTTACGTCAAAAGATCGGCGTATCCTATGGCAGCCCTGAAACAACTACAGGCGGTACTGCTCTCAAGTTCTATGCTTCGGTGCGTCTCGATATTCGTCGTATCCAAACCCTCAAAAAAGGCACAGAAGAATATGGGATTCGTGCCAAGGTTAAGGTGGCTAAGAATAAAGTCGCTCCACCCTTCCGTATTGCTGAATTCGACATCATCTTTGGTAAAGGCATTTCCACTCTCGGCTGTCTCGTTGACCTAGCCGAGGAAATGAGTATCATTGTCCGTAAGGGTGCATGGTATAGCTACCAAGGTGACAACATTGGTCAAGGTCGCGACAATACGATCAAGTATATGGAAGATAAGCCAGAATTTGCTCAGGAGGTTGAGCGACAAGTGCGCGAAAAACTCTCCGCAGGTGTAGCGGTTTCAGCGACAAAGGTTGTCCCTGAAGAAATTGAGCCTGAAGATGACGATATTCCACCAGATGATTTCTAAATCAAAAATAAAAAAGCAGCGCTAGGCGCTGCTTTTTTATTTAGAAGACCAACATATCCCGAATCAGCCATTTATTATCTTTTTTCACAAGATCATATTCAACTGTATAGTTTGCGTTGTCCTTTGAGCCACTGCGATCTAGTTCCCCATTATTAAAGTAATTACGGGATTCCGATATTTTTGCAACTACCTTCGCTTTGGTATCTCCGTCGGTCGTCACCTTATCCACTTCACTGGATTTGACCTCATATTGCAAATATGAGTTACTTGCTTTTAAATCCTTAGATCGACTTTTCCAATCACTAAGAGCAGGATCAGTCAGGATTTCTTCTAATAAGTTATCTTCATAGGTTTTGCCTAACGCTTTTGTTTTAGTAAGCTGCCATGTTTCGATGACCTTGGTTGCCGTCTCCTTATCTAGGGGGCCAGGTTGCGCGATCGCTACGGAGTTATTCTCTTTGATGGCTTGTACTATGGGCGCGAGGTTTTTCTCTAGGGGGATGGTTGCCTCGGAGCGAGAGGCTCCAGTCAAGGCGCGTAAAGCCCAAACCATTAGCCAAATCGAACCTGCTAGCAAGGCGATCGCTACGACAATAACAGTAACTAAACGACCAAAATTAAACTTGCGTTTTGATGCTGAATGTCCTGAGTTATGGCTAGAACGATTGATTTCCTTAGCAGCATCATTGATATTTCGATTGTTGCGAACAGAGGGAACGTTACTAGGACGACGCGATCTAGGTAGATCGCGCACGGCATTGCCTCTGCCATTAGTGTTGCTAGTATTGCTATAGTTTGGTCTCTCAAGGACAGGCGTACTCGATCGCTGAAAGCGATTAGGTGCTTCAGGGGAATAGGTCGAGAGTCTTGGCTCGTTGCTAGTAGTGGTTTCCAGATCGCGTCTTGGGGGTGACTCCTCTACAGGTGTAGGTGTAGACCAACCTAAGCGATCGCCACCGACAGGAGATGTCCAGTCCGACGAGGGCGCACCTGTATTTGGCAATTCTTCGAGATAGGCTTGCACCTGCTCATCGGCAAAGTAATCCTTGAGTGACACGATTTGACTCATCAAATCACGGAAATGCGGATAGACCTCTTCTTGAAGCCAACGTTCGCTATAGAGACATAGCCCAGGTAGGAGATCGGGCGCACCCTCAGAATTTTGGCGAATATAGGCAATTTGATCGTCTTCAGAACTATTTTCGATCGCCGCGCTTGCCTCTTCAGTTTGTCCGAGGAGCAAAGCACATACCGCTTTTTCGAGATAAATATCCTGCTTGGCGCTAAGTTTGACCAGCAAGCCCTTTGCTCGCCGAATCAAGGCAGGTTGTCGTTGCGAGAATCCCCGCGCAATTAAGGCATAGACCGCTAAATAGGTTGCTACCGAAGAGGGGCGACGTGCTTCTTCTTCAAACAGAGTTTGCTGCTCGATGGCGGTCATATAGCTGCGTAATTGCTGAATAAAGCGCAAAAAGTCATCAATACCGAGGCTAGAGTAGTCATTGCCTGAGCCATCAATACCGCGACGCGCCTCAAGCATTTCCTGCAATAGTGACATCCCTTTGCGATGTTCATTGGTATGATTGTCAGGGGATGCTAACAATTCAAGAATCCGATAGGGACGTAAGCGGAAGAGATCAGCTTGGATCTCACTACGAATGCTGAGAAATAGTCCTTCTCGCAATAGCAGGTCTTGGGCAGATTCTAGGGACGACGCAGCAGCTTCATATTGACCTTGTTTCCAATATTCCCGACCGAGATCAAGAAAAGACAGAGATACCGAAAGCAATAGGTCGGGGTCATGGGGCGAGATCCTTGCCGACTGGTATTCGGCTTCTTCGGGATCGTAATAGGGTTTAGCAAGGGAAAGGACTTTCTCGGATTCGCCGAGTTCGTACAAAATTAGTAATAGTCCTGCAAAGTCTTTTTCGTCAGCTTCGACTTGTGGCGGTAGGGTTGTGACTGGACGATCATTAGGGCGATCGCTGATTTCATCAGAAATGCTATCTTTAGGGGCACTAATATGCTCGATTAAAAGTTCGTAAGCTTTATCGATGATGCGTTTGCGAGAGGCGATCGCCGCATCAGAATATTCCCGCCTTGGCATAGAAAGCAGGCGATCTCTGTGGGCTTGCTGGATTTTGTCTAGCCCTGATAGGTGTGTTAAACCAAGAATGCGGTAACAGTCTAGGGGAACTCTCACTTTGCTTTTCTACCCAAAACTTCAATTGGAAATGTCGATCTAAGCGCCGATAATACCAACCTGTTTGCCTCTCAAAAAAGATGCTCCGTAACTAACGCATTAAAATGCATTAATAGCGCATTAATAAAGTATGCATATGCAATTCTGAATACTCCAAAAATGGAGTACATAGAACGCCCGAATTATACACTAAGTTGATTATCTTGGCGAAAGTAGCTAAAAAAGTAAAAAGCCCATAACAAAACGTTAGTTCGGGTTAAGCTGGCAAATTTTGGGCTTTGAGAGAGGGTTTGCTACGTAAACCCTCTCTCAAAGCCTGTTTCAAATTATCTAGAACTCGCGTTAACAGAAAATAAGGAATCAATTTTTTGTGGTGCGTCAAAGCCGCATTACAAAAAAATTAAGAGTCAAGGGCGATCGCTTTATCGATTGCTAATTTCTCGTTCAAACGGGTTTGATAGGCTTTGAGTTCTTTGGGTTTAATGCCACTAATGATGCAAAAACTATCCGCATCCATGCCTCGCGCTAGCATTTCGATGCACCAAGTATATCTGGCTTGGGCGATCGCTAAGGATGAGCCATCTAGATTGCAATAGGTTTGCGTCCAGCTTGTCCACATTTGCTCGATTTCTTCTAAAGATAAGGGTTGAAGGTCGCCACTCAAAAACATTGCCTCTCTATGATCAAGAGTCTGAGCATCTTCCTTTTGATCACCTTTATATCTCTCCTTAATCTCCTGTCTACGGCTCTTCAAATAGGCACTGAGGGGATTATTAGTTGCCGATCCGTAGCGATGCCCCAATATTTTTTGATTCACAGGCACTGAGCGCACCTGATCAGCCACATCTTTGGTGCGTAAAATTCCGTGATTGGCTTGAATTTGATAATCCTTAACTCTTAATCGCGTAATATCAATTGCCGTCAGTCCTGCCCCAAACAATAAATAGGCGATCGCATAATCTTTTGCACCACATTTCTTGGCTTGCAGGAGAATTTCGCGTACCGTCTCCGCAGGAATATCGATTATGGGATGGGCGGGTGTTAACTGGCTGACCTCTTGGACAAACATATCAACTAGAGTATTGACAAAATCATCGCGATCGCGCCAGATGGTATGCACATCACTAGTCAAAGTAATGACGGCATAGCCCAAGATGCAAGTATTTAATAGGTTAGCCAGTTTAATCGGTGGCAAAGTATATTGCAGTCGCGAATTTGCCAAGACATCATTAATTGCCGTGGCGATCGTTTGATTGACCTGATTAATACCTTGGGCAAGGGCTTGACGACTCTCGGCGGGATATTGTCCTGCTTCGCCAACGAGCGATCGCACTAACTCAGGCACACTTTCGAGCGCCCGCAAAGAACTCTGGATGTAGTATTTGAGAAAGCGACGCAAGTCGCTCTGACTAGAAATATCAGACACCATCAAGGACTCCCCTACTTGAGCCAGTACCAAATATTTTTGCAAACATTCTTGCAATACCGCTAACAATAAACCATGTTTATTCCCAAAATGGCGAAATAGAGTTACTTCATTAACTTGAGCGAAATCAGCGATTTGGCGAGTAGTGGTCTCGGTAATTCCCTTGCTAGCAAACAGCTCCAGTGCTGTGTTAACAATGCGTTGGCGAGTGGGAATTCGAGATACAGACATGGGAGCATGTACCATTGAGATGATTTGCAAGTGATACTTGCATTATTACTTAAAAAACAGTTAGACTTGATATAACTGTAAGTGATACTTGCATCTCCTCACCACCCCTTAAGTTGTTATTTCATGACCGCCACTACTGAAGCCATCTCAACTACCCCAAAACTGAACTGGACAAATGTTGCCTTTTTCAGTGCTTTTCATATTGCTGCCCTCGCCGCTCCTTTTTATTTTTCATGGCAAGCTGTGATCCTCACGATCTTCTTGCATTGGTTCCTTGGTAGCATTGGGATTACCCTAGGTTATCACCGATTACTGAGTCATCGCAGTTTCCAAGTCCCTCAGTGGTTGGAATATATCATTGCTACCATCGGCGCATTAGCCATGCAGGGTGGTCCTGTATTCTGGGTGGGTGGACATCGCCAGCATCACGGTTTTACAGAAGATAATCAAAAAGATCCCTATTCGGCAAATAAAGGTTTTTGGTGGAGCCACATCATGTGGATCATGTACTCTAAGCCTGAGCATTTCAAGAGTACTTACTACAACAAGTTTGCCCCCGATCTCGCTAGCGATCCTTACTATAGATTCCTCGATAAATACTTCTTGCTTTTGCAAGTACCCTTCGCTGCATTGCTCTATGTAATTGGCGAGAAGTTATTCTCTGGACTCGGCATGTCCTTCTTGGTTTACGGCATGGCTGTGCGTTCAGTCTTTCTATGGCATAGCACTTGGTTGATTAACTCTGCTTGTCATAAGTGGGGCTACAAGAACTTTGCAGAAACCCCTGACCATTCCACCAATCTCTGGTGGGCAGCAATTTTGACCTACGGCGAAGGCTGGCACAACAACCACCATGCTTATCCTAAGTCTGCTCGCTCTGGTTTGAAATGGTGGGAAATTGATCCAACTTGGGGTGTGATTAGTTTGCTGCAAACATTGGGCTTAGCACAGAAAGTTTACATAGCTGAGCCTTGGCAGGCTAAGTAACAGATAAAGGGCGCTAAGAGCGCCCTTTATCTGTTTTTAAGGGTAAATTGATGCAAGTAGCAAAAACAGATACATTGATGCGATCGCTAATATGTCACCCTTATTTCAATGGGTGATACCAAGTCCGTAAAGTGTAGCCATACTGCATCGGCTTAAAAGTAATACCCATTCAGATTTTAAAATCCTCAAAATAGATGGCTCTATTTTGGGGATTAATATTAATACATGCGGGAAATCAAGCATATGGATCATCGCCACATTCGCTTTAGCGATCGCCACGAAGATGTCGATTTAGAGCAATTACAAGAATTATTCAAAATGGGGGCATTTTGGGCAAAAGATCGCACTGTGGCAGGTTTAGCGATCGCGATCGCCAACTCCAAACCGGTTGTAACGGTATGGGATGGCGATCGCCTGATCGGACATGCCCGTGCCACTAGTGATGGTGTTTACCGAGCCAACATCTGGGATGTGGTGATCAATCCTGATTATCGCGGTGCAGGGCTAGGTCGCAAATTAGTCCAAACAGTATTAGCCCATCCCCATGTTTGCAATGTGGAACGGGTATATTTAATGACCACCCATCAGCAAAAGTTTTACGAGCATATTGGGTTTGAGCAAAATTCTTCAACGACCTTAGTTTTATTTAACAAGGATTTAGATAGCGATCGGCAATTAATGGCTACGGAACTAACTCAAGCTAATGCCTACTAAAAATATGTGGTGCTTCACACCACATATTTTTTATTTAAAAGCATCTTTTAATTGATTGATTAGTATTTGCAAATACTGCTAAGTATTACAACCTATGTAACGATGTAATATAAGTATGTGAAATATACATTACTTTATTTCTTTTATTATCCCATTTAATTTTGGTGGGAGTCCATGGTCGAAACATCGTATCGAGAACAAAAACGTACAAGAAGTGAATTTGAGCGCCAATTACATCGCCTCGAGCAAGATACTTTGCGAATGGGCGCACTTGTCGAAAATTCCTTTCTTTTGGCTCATTCCGCCCTATTTGAACGCGATCTAGAAGCTGCTACTCGCATCGATCCTCAAGACAAGCAGATTGATCAGATCTATCGCCAAATTGAAATGGATTGCATCAATTTAATTGCTTTACAGTCACCAGTCGCTCGCGATCTCAGATTATTGAGTGCTTTGATGCAACTAATCCGTGATATTGAACGCATTGGTGACTATGCCGAAAACCTTGGTGATATCGCGATTAAGCTTTTCCCTTATGCACCATCTCCTTATTTAGGTGAATTACAAACCATGTCTAATCGCTGCCGAGCTATGCTTGCCATGAGCTTAGAAGCGTTAGCTAACCTTGATGAAAATATTGGGCTGGAGATCAAGGCTAAAGATGATGCCGTTGACTATGACTATCAAAACATCTATAACCTCCTCGCTTCCCAAAGAGTATTTGGTGAACCCATGGAACCTGTAATGCTGATGGTCTTAGCAATTCACCATTTGGAAAGAATGGCGGATCATGCAACTAATGTGGGGCTGAGGGTTGCTTATATTGTGACGGGAAAACTTGGCTAATTAGCTAAAAATCAAAAAAGGCTGTGGCTTAAGCCATAGCCTTTTTTGATTGACGGATAGTTTTGACACATGCTCTTAATCAATTTTCCCCAATTGTTTTTTGTTAGAGCGTAAAGCGCTATAGCGCGGTAATCTAGATTAGGTGTTATACAGCACTTAATCTAGATTACGTGGGAAAGTTTTAAGGATTGCAATGAAGTCATATTTGGCGGCCGCCGTACAAATGACCAGTGTCTCGGATGTAGACAAAAATCTTGCTCAGGCAGAAGATTTGATCCAACTGGCAGTAAATCGAGGAGCAGAATTAGTCTGTTTACCTGAAAACTTTCCGTTTTTGGGCGATGAAAGTGAAAAGATCAGGCTTGCTACAGAAATTGCGGAAAAAAGCGAAAAGTTTCTGATTACGATCGCTCAACGCTATCAAATCCTGCTACTTGGTGGTGGTTTTCCAGTACCAGTATCTAATGCTAGTAATGGTCATGCAGGCAAGATGTACAACACGGCTCTGTTAGTTGGTCGTGAGGGTGAAGAACTCGCCCGCTATCGCAAAATGCATCTATTTGATGTCAATTTACCTGATGGTAATACCTATCAAGAATCAGCCACAATTCTCGCTGGTGAAGAAGCACCACCTGTTTACTACTCTGAGCAATATGGCAATCTAGGGCTATCGGTCTGCTACGACGTGAGATTTCCTGAACTATATCGCCACTTGTCTAAGAATGGCGCAAATGTCCTGTTTGTGCCTGCTGCCTTTACAGCCTTTACAGGTAAAGATCATTGGCAGGTCTTATTGCAGGCAAGGGCGATCGAAAATACCAGCTATGTCATTGCTCCTGCTCAGGTGGGAATGCATACCCCACGTCGTCAGTCTCATGGACATGCAATGATCATTGATCCTTGGGGCATTGTCCTAGCTGATGCTGGCGATCGCACAGGTGTAGCGATCGCGGAAATTCAACCATCGCGCATCGATCAAATCCGCCGCCAGATGCCATCCTTGCAACATCGCACTGTTTTATAAAGCCTATGACTCACGCTGCGCGTGAGCCATAGGCTTCAACTCAGCTATTCATCAAGATTATGTTGCTGAACAAGAAGCATAATCTTCTTTCTGAAGACTTATAGCTTTTCGGACTGGTTCTAGTGGATATGTATTAAGATCATTTCATTAGATGTCGAGCTAACAATCCCTAAGCTTCACCAAATTTCTTTCTAGCACGAGCAGTTATGCAATCTTTCCCAGTGCTTGGTAACACGATCCGTCCGCTTCAACATCGAGATCTAGAGTTTATCCAGCGATTTGCTTCGCCCCAAGATCTCGAACAGATTGCTGTCAGCGATCTTAGTGGATGTCGCAGTCGTCAGAAAATTAATTTGCATCAGCTCGCTAGCTGGTTGCCTGCACCTGTACAAGTCCTCCTTAAGCCCTATGTAAGAGCCTATGTCTCAGAATGCAATGGGGTTATTCAAGGCTTTATTCGGGTTTCACCTTTTAATAACAACAGCAGTACTTGGAAGATCGATCGCGTGGTGGTTTTACCTGAAGCCCATAACGGTCAGACCAATGTCGGTACACAACTAATCCGCTATTGCCTAGAGTCTTGCTTAGAGGCGAGGACATGGGTCTTGCAGGTTGATATCAACCAAAAAGACATGATTGCCCTCTATCGTCAAAATGGATTTCAACCGCTCGCTCAATTTACAGATTGGGAGATCAGTGCTGAGAGCCTAAAGGAGCTAGCACAGCATTCTCCTGATTTGCCCAATTTGATGCCCGTTAGTAATGCTGATGCGAGTTTACTCTATCAACTAGATACGGCGGCGATGCCACCACAGATTCGTCAGGTTTACGATCTCAATGTTGATGATTTCCGAGCTAAGGTGATCGACAAACTGATTAATCATGGTTCCTTGCTGATTAACCAGTTGCAAGATGTCTCTGGCTATGTCTATGAGCCTCAACGTAAAGCAGCGATCGGTTACTTTTACTTACTATTACAACGTCCTGCCGCAAATCAATCCAGCGAAAAGCTTGTCCACCATTGCCAGCTTACGGTACATCCTGCCTATACATGGCTTTATCCTGAACTAACTTCGCAAATTGCCCAAATAGTTACCAAGCAATCTCCTGAAGGATCAAGCTTGCAACTGTCCTCGGCAGACTATCAGCCTGAGCGCGAAGATTATTTAGAAAGAATTCAGGCTCAACGTCAAGGTCATTCTTTACTAATGGCGCGATCGGTATGGCATAAAATCCGTGAGACTAAGCCTGTGCTCGATGGCTTACAACTATCGCGAATGTTGTCAGGTTTACAGCCAAACCAAAAGCCAATTCCCGGACGCATTGAGACATTGCCTCAACAGCATCAGCATACTGATGAGCCTCTCTAGTATTCAGATAGGTAAAGCCACTGTCTGAATATATGGCGCTTTTCTAGGAGGCGAGGTGCAGTGGTTTGTTTCCCTGTTGAAAGCAAGGAAACAAACCACTACTTCACTAGACTAGGAAACGCTACCTATATTTAATTAGGATATTTTCAGTGTCTACGATGCTGAAAATAATAATTTGGTTCAATTTATACAAAATGATGATCCATAAGATCGCTAGGATTAGATACTCGAAACTTAGGCATTGGATGCACCTTAAAGACGCTTGACTATGAAAATTCTCAAAATCCAAACATTACGGGGTCCAAACTATTGGAGTATTCAACGGCATCAGCTTGTAGTTGCACGCCTAGATTTAGAGGGTTTTCAAGTACAACGGGCTAGTTTTTATCAAAACCTAACTAAGGTTTTGCCAAGTCTAGCGGGGAAAGATATTGCTCAACATCAAAATCTAAGTGATGCTGACTTTTTAGCAGAAGTCGTGAAAGACATTGCGATCGCTTTGCAGGGCTATGTCGGCATGAAGGTCGAGTTTGGTGCAATCCGAGCAACGGTTGAGCCAAATGTTTATCAAGTGGTCTTTGAATATCAAACCGAACAAGCGGGACGTTATGCAGCGCGGGCAGCAGTCAGGATTTGCACGAGTATTCTGGAAACGGGAACCTATGCCACCAGTGAGCTACAAGAGGATCTCAAGGATTTAAGGGATATTCGTCTTGACGGTCAATTAGGTCCAAGTACCGAGTCGATAGTTGCTGAGGCGAAGGCAAGAAATATCCCTTGGTTAGAGCTAGGTAGCCGAGCCATGATTCAATTGGGCTATGGTGTGCATCAAAGCCGTATTCAAGCAACCTTGTCTAATAAAACAGGAATTTTAGCGGTTGAACTAGCCTGCGATAAAGAGGGAACTAAACAAATTTTGCGGGATTCGGGCGTGCCTGTGCCGAGGGGAACGACAATCCGATCGCCTAAATATTTAGAAGATGCGATCGCCGAAGTTGGCGGTTTTCCGATCGTGATTAAACCGCTCAATGGTAATCATGGACGCGGAATCACTATTGATGTACGAACGATTAAAGAAGCGATCGATGCTTTTGACATGGCGCAGGAAGTCTCAGAGGAAGTAATTATTGAGCGCTTCCATACAGGTCGGGATCATCGCGTCTTGGTAATTAATGGCAAATTTGTAGCTGTGGCTGAGCGTGTGCCAGCAAATGTTACTGGTGATGGCGTATCCACGATTTCGCAATTAATTGAAATTACCAATCAAGATCCTCGTCGTGGAGATGGTCATGATAATGTGCTTACCCGTATTGAAATTGATCGCACGAGTTTAGATATTCTTGCCAGACAAGGCTTTACCCTCGAATCCGTACCTCCTAAAGGACAGGTTTGTTATCTCAAGGCAACTGCCAACCTCAGTACAGGAGGCGTATCTGTAGATCGCACCGATGAGATTCACCCAGAAAATGTTTGGTTGGCGGAACGAGTTGCTCGCATTATCGGACTCGATATCGCAGGGATTGATGTCGTTACTGAAGATATTTCCTTACCAGTACGCGAAACAGATGGCGCGATCGTCGAGGTCAATGCTGCCCCCGGATTTAGGATGCATACAGCGCCGAGCATCGGTACACCGCGTAATGTTGCTGCGCCTGTAATTGAGATGTTATTCCCCCCGAGTTCGCCGACGAGAGTTCCCATTGTGGCAATTACGGGTACAAATGGTAAAACTACGACCACACGCTTGATTGCTCATATTTTCAAACAAACAGGTAAGCGGATTGGCTATACCACTACCGACGGTATTTACATTGGCGAATGCTTAGTCGAAAAAGGCGATACGACTGGTCCCTATAGCGCTCAAGTGATTCTGCGCGATCCTACCGTCGAAGTCGCTGTACTCGAAACTGCGAGGGGGGGCATTTTGCGATCGGGCTTAGGCTTTGATGGTTGTGATGTCGGGGTAGTGATGAATGTGGAAGCGGATCACCTTGGTATTGGTGACATTGATACCATTGACGATCTCGCAAGGTTGAAGAGTGTCGTTGTCAGAACTGCTTTACCCAGTGGCTATGCGGTGCTCAATGCCGATGATCCATTAGTTGTGGCGATGGCAAAAGAAGTACAAGCCAAGGTTGCTTACTTCAGCATGAATACTGACAATCCTTTGATTACCTCCCACATTGCCCAAGGTGGACTTGCAGCCATTTATGAAGAAGGATATCTCACCATTCTCAAGGGTGACTGGAAACTACGGATCGAAGAAGCGGTAAATGTACCTTTAACCCTCGGTGGTCGTGCTGCATTTAATATTCAAAATTCTCTCGCCGCGAGCTTAGCCGCCTTTACACAAGATGTCCAGATCGAACAAATTCGTCAGGGCTTAGCCACCTTTGTTGCCTCCAGCGCCCAAACCCCCGGACGGATGAACTTGTTTGACTTGGGTAAATATCACGCCTTAGTTGACTATGCTCACAACCCTGCGGGATTTAAAGCGATCGCCGATTTTATCCAAAAGTGGGAAGGTGAAGCGATCGGTGTCATTGGTGCACCAGGCGATCGCCGTGATGAGGACATCATTGAACTGGGGCAACTAGCGGCAGGTATGTTTAGTCGCATTTTTATTAAAGAAGACAAAGACTTACGGGGACGTAAGCCTCGTGTGGTAGCGGATCTCCTGCGTCAAGGTGTGGAGGAAGTAAATAGCAATATTCCCTGTATTACAATTCTTGATGAAGCGGAAGCCCTCACAGCAGCTTTGGATAGCGCCCCTCAGAGCAGTCTCGTTGTTGTATTCCCCGATAAAGTGGATGCAGCTATTGCTATCATTGAAGCGCGAAAGTCTAAATTGCAATAATAACTGCGATAAAATCCGCCTATGCCGCGTGTAATTTGCCTTGGCGAAGTCTTAATCGATCAAATTGCTGAAGATGCGGGTGTTCCCTATGACCAAGTGAATACTTGGAAACCCTATTTAGGTGGAGCACCTGCTAATGTTGCCTGTGGCTTAGCCAAGCTGGGAACACCAGTTAGTTTAATTAGTGCTGTGGGACAAGATGCCACAGGAGCCGACTTACTTAAGCAATTGGGGGTCGCAGGTGTAGAAACTTCGGGGGTACAGGTGCATCCTGAAGCTGTCACCCGTGAAGTATATGTCACCCGTGATGCTAAGGGCGATCGCCATTTCAATCGTTTTAATGGTGATGCTCAGACCGTATTTGCTGATACTTTACTATCGGCAGAGCATTTGCCAGCGCATTTATTTGTCGATGCCAAGTTCCTTGTATTAGGTACTCTGGGGCTAGCTAATCCTCAAACTTCAAGGGCAATCGGTCGAGCACTCAAGCTTGCCGAAGAGAATTTTGTAAAGGTCATCGTTGATGTGAACTGGCGAGCCATGTTTTGGAAGCATCCTGAACAGGTGGCTAAGTTGTTACCAGTATTGCTGCGATACACTGATTTCCTGAAACTAACTGAAGATGAAGCCAAGCTGCTCTTTCGGTTAACTAGTCCTGCGGCGATCGCTCAAGCCTATAGCCATCTTGAAGGCATTATCATTACCAATGGCGATAAGGACTGTCGCTATTATTTAGGCGAAAAACAGAGCAAACATCCTGCTTTTCCTGTCTATTCGATTGATACAACAGGTGCGGGGGATGCATTTTTAGCTGCCTTCATTCATAAGATCTATCATCGACCACTGACCCACCTGCAAGATCCGCAATTTGCCGATGAGGTAATTGCCTATGCCAGTGCCGCAGGTGCATTATCCACTCTGGATATGGGAGCGATCGCAGGACAACCAAACGATCGCCAAATTCGTGAATTTTTAGCTATGCGCGAAGCAAAACACTAAGTTTTATAGGTGGCGCTTCGCACCACCTATAAACAAGAACAGAAACTACTATGCACGCTCTCTCTTTGCCAACTTGGATAATTCATGTCTCTAGCGTGATCGAATGGGTTTTAGCGATTTGGCTCATTTGGCAATATGACAAGCAAAATCCCGATCGCGGATGGCGCGGTTTAGCATGGGCGATGTTTCCCGCTTTGGTGAGTGCCATGTGTGCTGTGACTTGGCATTTTTTTGATAATGCTGACTCTTTAGAATGGTTAGTAACCGTTCAAGCTGCCATGACCTTAGTGGGTAATTGCACTTTAGCGATCGCTACCTATTTCATTTGGAAAATTTCGCGATCGGTCGAAACTTGATAAATCTATGTCAAAAGAAACCCTATTCGGATTATCTCTATTTCCCTATCTTGCCTTTCTCTGGTTTGCGACCAAATCCAAGCAATTTCCTAAATTAGGACTCTGGGGTTTTTATGGCACATTAGTGTTTGTGGCAATTACCATCCCTGCAGGGATTTATGCTCAAACTAAATATCACGATGTCTTAGCGAATGTCGATTGGCTACATGGTAGTGCCGAATCTTTTTTGACAATGACCAATATTTTGTTGGTCTTGGGATTTAAAAATGCCCTCAAAGCCAAGAAATAACTCTATTTAAAACCCAAGAAACGAGTTGCGGCGCTCCGCGCCGCAACTCGTTTCTTGGGTTTTGATTTGTTCTAGCTATCTCTTTCGTTGCTATATGTGGCGCACCTCCTTTTTTGGGGTTGTGATGGCTATAATGAGCAATTATGCGGATCATGTTGCTAACCGCCGAGACGAGGAATTTATGAACAAATATTATCAATACATTTCTCAAGTTTCTATGGTCGCAATTTTGGCGATCGCTGGTGCTGCAAGTCCAGTATGGGCACAACAACAAGATTCGCTCCAGCCCCATAAAGGCGATGCGGAGCGGTTACGACCTGCCCAAGGTCAACCGATTGTGCCGACTAATACCGACCAATTTTCCCTAGAACGCGATTTACCAAATTCCAATCTCAAGATTCAGAATATCAATCTTGAGGTTGAGGCTATTCAGCCAGTCATCCCCGGTAATTACAATGCGTCGCCTCAAAAAGTTAATCGCTCTGGCACTTTCAGTAGCGATCCTCTCAATGCTGTGCAGATTTTCCAAGAGTCAGGCACATCGCGTCGCGAAAAATAATTAGCAACAGGGCAAAGCCCTGTTGCTAATTATTTTGATGTCGCCTGCATAGCGGACGACATCAAAATCTAGTAATGCTAAGGGACTTGCTATTAATTAAAGTACCTCTGGCTTCGACTCCGCTCAGCCAACGTTAGCTGAGCGAAGTCGAAGCTAGATAACTTTGGTGGGACATTTTTATTCGTAAGAGCCTAAGCTACTTATTTTTCAATCAGTAAATGACCTGTGGCTAAACCGCAAGCTCTCTTAATTGGTAAAGCGGCGGCTAGCTCAAAAGCGGCTTGTCGAGCGATCGCACCATCAATAGTTGTCGTCACCACTACATCTAAGCCCGCTTGCAAAGCCATGAATGCCGCATGATGGGCAGTTAGGATACCCCCTAATGCCATTGGTTTGAGAATAATAATATCGGCGGCTTGAGATGTAATCACCTGCTGTAATTGGGTGAGATTATTGACAGACTCATCGGCGGCGACAGGAATTGATTGAGATCGCCTTACTGCTGCCATACCTGTTAAATCTAAAGCCGCAACAGGCTGCTCGACATATTCGATTTGCAGAAATGCTAATTTTGTTAAATTCGCGATCGCCTCAGCCACAGACCATGCCTGATTAGCATCGATGCGAATTTGAATATCATGACCAACTTGCGATCGCACTGCTTCGACTCTTCGCAAATCTGAGCTAAAATCCTGAGTACCAACTTTAATTTTGAGGCAACGATAGCCTTGAGTAATATATTCTTGAGCTTTGGCGGCAGCGAGTTCTGGCGCGATCGCCCCAATCACCGCATTCATGGAGACTTGATCGCGGACTATTCCATTCACAGAATTTGCTAATAATTGCGCCAATGATAGGTTTTGAGATTGGGCCAATAAATTGATTAAGGCTAACTCAAGTCCATGTTTTGCCGCAGGTGTGCGATCGCATTCTCTCAGTAATTCCTCAATATCACACAGATTCTCGATTTCGGCATTAATTAATGATTTTGAGAACTGTCTTAAAATCGCTTCGGACTCCACAAGTGATTCCATACCAAAGCCATCTAATGGCGCAGTTTCTCCTAAGCCAATGCGATTTTGGCGATCGCGAATTTCAATCACAAATCCTTCCCGATGGGAAAGTATGCCTAAAGCAGTCCGAAAAGGTTCATAGAAGGCTAGGCGATAGGGCTTAAAGAGAATGGATTGAATAGTGAAAGACACAGGATAAAATTGGTGTTTTAGGGATAGGATAGGCGGCGCTTCGATCTGCCCATCCTACAGCAGTTTTCGATCAAAAGAACCACAAGAAATTTTTTAAAAGCGTTGCTTTGCAACGCTTTTAAAAAATTTCTTGGTTTGGGTTTGAGCGCAAAGTGCTGTAATTCTATGCAGAAATTGTTAGATGAAAATTATGTCAGTAGTTTCTGGATAGCTAGAGATAATTCTTTTAATTTCACAGGTTTTGAGAGATATTCATCGGCTCCTGCCTCCAAACAACGTTCACGATCGCCACTCATGGCTAATGCAGTAAGCGCCACAATTGGCACTTTCTCCAAACTTGGATCAAGACGAATTTGTCTGATCGCTTCTAATCCATCGAGTCTGGGCATTTGAATATCCATCAAGATCAGATTTGGTCTCTGCGATTTTGCTAAAGCGATCGCTTCTTCCCCATTTTTTGCGACGACAAGACGATATTCCTTTGCATGAAGGTAAGCAGAAATGGAAATGATATTCGCTTCATTATCTTCTGCTAATAAAACTAGCGGTGATGTCAATTTATCTGATTGTATCGATGGCATCAACTGCTCACTGGGAGAAAGCTTTTTCGCTACATCTGGAAGAGGCACTTCTATCTCTTCATAGGGTAAATCAATCGTAAAGCAACTGCCTACACCAAGCTGACTGCTAATCGTTACAACACCACCATGTAGTTCCACTAGCCGTTTCACCAAGGTCAGTCCTAAACCTGTACCCTCATATTGACGATTAAGATCGCTATCGACTTGGACAAAGGGCTGGAAGAGGCGATCAATATCTTCGGGAGCTATGCCTACACCAGTATCAATAATACCGAAACGTAAATAAGTTTTTGATGATGGCAATTCTTGCTTAACTAATGGGAATGTCACTTCTAAGGTAATAGTTCCACCCTCAGGCGTGAATTTGACCGCATTGGTAAGCAGATTGATTAAAGCTTGGCAGATCCGCCGTTCATCGACTCTTAAGTTAGGTAAATTAATTGGTAACTTAATGAGTATTTGAATTCCTTTCTTTTGAGCCTGTTGCTTAATAAAAGTTAGACTAGCTTGGCAAAGTTGGTCAACGCTGACAATACTATAATCAAGATTGATTTGTCCTGATTCAATTTTGGCAACATCGAGAATGTCATTAATTAGGGATAGTAAATGGTAAGCACTGCTTTCCACAATTTGACAGGCTTTAACTTGTTTCTCGTTGATTTCTCCAAAAACTTCGTCCTGTAATCCTTCAGTAATTCCTAAAATTGCATTGAGGGGAGTCCGCAGTTCATGACTCATATTTGCCAGAAATTGACTTTTGGCAATATTGGCTTTCTCCGCAGCTTCTTTAGCTTGCTTGAGGGAAATGACCTGCTCTGCAACTTCCTTTTCTAAATGTTTAGTAAGTTTGCTTAATTGTAAGTGGGTTTTAATGCGAGCTAAAACTTCTCGATCTTGAAAGGGTTTAGTAATGTAGTCTAAAGCGCCTAGATCAAAGCCCTTCATTTTACTGTCTAAATCCGTTAAGGCAGTCATAAAAATGACAGGGATTTGAGCAGTTTCAGGAGATGATTTGAGCTTTTGACAGACACTAAAGCCATCCATCTCAGGCATTTGAATATCCAGCAAAATGAGATCAGGTAATATCCGCGATATTTGGAGTAAGGCACGTTCCCCGCTCGTCGCGATCGACACATCATAGCCTTCATGACTCAAAGTTTCTGATAGAACATCTAGATTGGCTGGGACATCATCAACAATGAGGATTAGGCTGGGAGATTTTGGTGGTTGGGCAGTCATATGTTTACTTTTTATTTTTTATAATTTCGCTTTAATGCTGCTCAAGTTGCAGATATTGCAACATTAGAGACTCAATCTCTTCAATTTGGAACTGTTTTGCCATTTGCGTGATCTTCTTTGTGAAAGGAAGATAGCGATTGCTCTGCTGACCAATCTGTTCTGCAATCTGGACTAATTTGAGTAATAGACCATTTTGGGCTAATTCTAAGAGTTGCCGCAAATACTCTGAAGGCGGAATAACCATGTCAACAACCTGATAATCTTGACTAGTATCTTCTATTGGTGAGGAGAATGGCTGGACTTGAGTATATTGCCACTTCAACTGGAGATGGTTGGCAATGAGGCTAAATAACTCCTCAACATTAACAGGCTTGGGCAAGAAATCATTGCCACCCATTTGTAGGCTTTTCTGACGATCAATATCCGATACGGATGCCGAGGACACGATCACAGGCACTGATTTAATGGGTTCTTCACTTCGTACTAGTTTTAAAAATTCAAAGCCATTCATCACAGGCATCACGATATCTGTGATGACTAAATCTACAGGCTGTTGTTGTAACTTTGCTAATGCTTGTTCCCCATGTTCTGCCTCGATTAATTGAAAGCCAACTGCTTCCAATAAACTGACCAGCACTGAGCGATTTTCCCAACGATCATCAACGACTAAAATTCGTCTTGGTGCGCCTTCATAGCCCGTTATTTGCTGCTCGCGATCGCTCAACAGATATTTCACCCAGTCATGAGAGGTGTCACAGTTAATCTCAAAGCTGAAGGTACTACCTACACCGAGTTCGCTCTTGACTTGAATACTACTGCCCATGATTTGGACAATTCTTTGACTAATTGCTAAGCCTAAGCCTGTACCTTCGCTATAGCGTTTTTTGTCGCCAACCTGTTCAAAGGCATGGAAGATGCTCTCTAGATTTGCCGCATCAATACCCACACCTGTATCAGCAACTTGAAACAGAATGCGAGTTTGAGACTGTGATTCTACAGCTTCAGGAGTAACATTGTGAACGCTAAAGTTCACATGACCTTGATCGGTAAACTTAATGGCATTATTGATCAGATTCAGCAAGACTTGGCGCAGACGCTTTTCATCAAAAACAATTGCCGATGGGAGATGAGAATCTACTTGGTAAATAAACTGAATATTTTTTTTGTCTGCCCTGACTCGACAAATTTCTGCTATACCCTGCAAAAATGAGGTTAAATGAACGGGTTGAAGATCTAAGTCCAGTTTCCTTGCTTCAATTTTGGATAGATCGAGAACATCATTAATGAGAGTGAGTAAATGGGTTCCGCATTGATGAATGATTTGGATACCATGCCGTTCTTTTTCGGATAAGGTTGTTGAGCGACTGAGAATCTGAGTATAGCCAAGAATGCCATTGAGGGGAGTGCGTAACTCATGGCTCATGTTGGCAAGAAACTCACTCTTGGCTTGATTAGCAGCATCAGCAATATCCTTGGCTTCACGAATCTTATCGGTATAGTCCTGTTGTGTTTGCAGTAGCTCCTGCACATAATGAATCATACGATTGATGGAAGAAGCTAAAATCCCAACTTCGTCTTCAGTTTCTATAGGAACTTGCAGATTGAAGTTAGATTCGTTCGTAACTTGTAAAGCAATCTTGTTAACTGTCTGAATTGGTTTAGCGATCGTTTGACTTACATATAAGGCGATAACAATAGCAATGATTATCGAGATTAATAGACTAGAGATAATAATTTGGGTGCGGATAGTTTCTGCATTAAGCAGACTAATATTTGCTGAGTTTTCTAGATCTTCAGCTTTTTCATAAAAGGCTCTTAAGCGATCGGGAAATTCAATAAATTTAACAAATTCTTTGCTTTGGACAAGATTGACCACCATTGTTTGCAATTTTTGACTGTCCACTGGTTCATTGTTAAAAATTGCATTACTCTCTTCTACAAAATCTTGAGCTTTTTGAGTAAAGGTGGTAACAGTGACTTCATAATCTTGCAAAATTGGCTGTAATCCCTCAAGAGAAGACGGTTTCCCAGATTGATTATGTTTGATTACAAGGGACTTGATTTTATTAACTCTTTCCACTAGTTTCAAGCTTTCTTCTCGAAAAGCCTGTGGATTTTTGATTAAAGGTGTCAGTTGTTTAGCAGGGCGATTATATAAAATATCAACTTGCAATGTACTCAGTAGTTTCCTTTCTCGAAAGGCATTTTGCAGTGTTTGCAAGGCTTGTTGTTGATAGTAGTTACCTGCTATTAATCCTCCACCAGTTCCCATGAGTGCTATGCCTAATGCTAGTACATAGCCATAAACTATTTTCTCTTTAATTTTCATATTCTCAATCTCTTTTTAGTTGACTAATTAACTATTCGGTAGTCCTAAAAAGTAAAGGATGTATATAGCTAAGGATAGACCGTACAAATCACCATCTATCCTTACTCTTTTAGAACTACCAACTATTCAAGTTGTCAAGATATTGCTGTCAAACCAGTCAAATATCCCCCCGCTACCCATCATTATAATTACTATTTATCTATTCATTTTTGTTTTTTTGATAACTATTATTACTATTCAGTTTGAAAGCAAGACGAAGACACACTTTCAAAACTATTTTTTTCTTTATTGTTGAGAAGAATCTACTAAAAATGTCACTAGTGGTGAACACATAACCGTGGTTACGATCGCCATAATCACCATGATCGTAAATAAAGTGGGTGTGATTAACCCCTGCTCTAAACCAATATTTAAAATAATTAATTCCATCATCCCCCGCGTATTCATCAAAGCCCCTACGGTCATCGAATTGCGCCAATTCTCGCCTGAATATTTAGCGGCAAGTGTACAGGCTAGCCCTTTGCCCAGTACCGCAATCAGGATAATTAGCAAGGCGATCGCCCATAAATGCGGTGCATTCAGTAGCCCCAGTTGCGTATTCAATCCTGAAAATACAAAGAAAATCGGTACGAGTAATGAGGTGGTCAGATATTCCAGATGCTTATGGACTGATTCGGCGAAATGACCACGTGGCATGACGATACCTAAAACAAATGCGCCAAAAATAGCATGAACACCCACAAAATCAGTGTAATAAGCACAAACCATCATGATGATAAACACAAAGGTTAAGGTTTGAATCGTCACCTCACCATCGCGTCTAGTCCAATAACTAAAGACTCGAAGAAGGCGTTGCCCGAAAAACCACATGAAGATCACGTAGGCTAATGTGCCACCGATCGCAATAAACGCCACATTAATAGAGCTTTTAATACTGGCAAGAACCAATGCTAGTAAACACCATGCGATCGCGTCATCAAGTGAACCTGCGGCTAACACCAGCGTACCGAGTTTAGTTTTGATCAACCCCCGTTCATGCAAAATTCTTGCCAACATCGGAAAGGCAGTAATCGACATGGAAGCGCCCATATACAAAGCGGCTGCCCAAGGCGTAATGTTGGGACTGAATAAGTCCTTGCCATGCAAACCAAAAGCGGCGATCGCTCCCAAGCTAAACGGTACGAGAATTCCTGCGATCGAGACAATGCCTGCACTTTTCGCCCGATTGCGTAATAGATCCATGTTTAGATCTAAGCCCACCAAAAACATATAAATCATTAGCCCAATTTGGCTGAGCGCATACAAAATCGACATCGAAGGGTTCGGTAAGAGATGTGTTGCATCGGCAATAATTGGGCTTTTGGGAAATAGCCATTGCTGGAGATCTGGTGCAATCATGCCAAATAATGAAGGTCCCAGCATAATCCCAGCCAACATTTCCCCTACGACCTCAGTTTGTCCTAAATAGCGTTTTCCAAAGTAAGACACTAATTTGCAAGCAGACAAAATCACGGTCAATTGCAACAATAGCTCAAGCAGTAGTTCTGAATTTGTCATAAATTCTGGTGCTTTAATAGGGCGATCGCAATAAAAAAAGTATCCTCTCGCAAGGATACTTGAAATATCAAGATATTACAAAAAAGAAAAAAAGGTGGTTTAGCACCTTTTTTAAGTTTATGGGGTTGATTCAAGAACGCGATCGATCAGACCATATTCCAGAGCTTCCTGTGAAGACATGTAGTAGTCACGGTTCATGTCCCGCTCAATTTTTTCGAGGGGCTTACCAGTGCGCTTAGCATATTCCTCATTCAACTTATGGCGGATGCGAATAATTTCCTTTGCCTCAATCTCAATATCAGAGGCTTGACCTCTTGTACCGCCTGAAGGCTGGTGGATCATGATCCGCGCATTGGGCAGAGCATAGCGCTTGCCCTTAGAGCCAGCCATCAGCAGGTAGGAACCCATCGAGGCAGCAAGACCAACGCAAATAGTGGTGACATCTGACTTGATATGCTGCATGGTGTCAAAGATCGCCAACCCTGCGGAAACCGATCCACCGGGGGAGTTGATATACATGTAGATATCTTTGTTTTGATCTTCAGAATCAAAGTAGAGCAGACGGGCAATGATCGAGTTTGCCATGCCATCTGTAACTTCTCCACTCAAAAAGATGATGCGCTCCATCGATAGACGCTCGTAGATGCTGATCCACTGCGTAAAGGAGTCACCGGGATAGCGATAGGGAACTCTAGGAACACCGATAGGCATAGTTTTAGAATTGGTAATTAAGTGATTGGCTTTGGCTTTTAGCTTTTAGCTTTTAGCTTTTAGCTTTTAGCTTTTAGCTTTTAGCTTTTAGCTTTTAGCTTTTAGCTTTTAGCTTTTAGCTTTTAGCTTTTAGCTTTTAGCTTTTAGCTTTTAGCTTTTAGCTTTTAGCTTTTAGCTTTTAGCTTTTGATAGCTATCTTGATGTTGGCTATGGAATTTGAAATTAACTGAGCTAACGGCTAATAGCTAACAGCTAACAGCTAATGGCTAACAGCTAAACAAGGGCAGGAACAGCTTTCGGTAAGTCCTTAGTACTTTCGAGAACGCGATCGATGATGCCATATTCCTTGGCTTGCTCAGGAGTCATGTAGAACATCCGATCCATATCTTTAGTCAGTACTTCGGGCGTTTTACCAGTAGTGCGCGATAGGATGCGTAACATCGCTTCGCGGTTAGTTAAGACTTCCTTTGCCTGAATTTGAAGGTCAGAGGCTTGTCCTCTAGTTTGGCGACGTGCTTGGTGCAGGACAATGCTGGCATTGGGTAAACTGGCGCGGAAACCTTTAGTGCCACTGGCGAGGATCATCGCTGCTGTTCCCATTGCTTGTCCGAGGCAAATGGTATGGACGGGAGGCTTGATATAGTTGAGTGTGTCACAGATGGCAAAGGCTTCGGTTTCAAAGCCGATCGCATCACCTGTGTACCAAGATGTCCCCGTGGAGTTGATATATAGGAAAATCGGTTTTTCAGGATCTTCGTATTGCAAATAGAGGAGTTGGGCGATGAGCAATTCTGTAACATCGACACCAAGCTGCTGTTTGTATTCGTCGGGTGATACAAGAGGCAACCCAAAGTAAATAATCCGCTCTTTTAGCAATAGCGAAGGTAAGTCAGGCGGCGGTGTGCGTCCGTATGACGAATCCCCGTAATAGGCGGCTTGTGCGGCTTGGGGAACAGAGCGAGAAGGTCGATCCATGTTTATTCGTGTTAATGACACTAACACTGTTAGCTTATCACAGCGATCCCACTGCAATTGCCGATCTGAGCCAAGATTGATGTAGGGTTAGCCGCCTAAGTCTCGATTTTGAGAGCGATCGCCTCTAGTGTCAGCAAGCCAATTTTCTCGTTTTAATATCATTGATGTGACATCTAGAGCTTTTATCTTTGCTGCATATTTAACTGCTAAGAGACTGCTAAGAGACTGCTAAGAGCGATCGCATTGTCGTCTCAGCTTGCGGTGTGGTCAACTATGGATATTTAGTAGAGAAGTCAAGGCGGGTAAGTTGGGATGCGTTTGAGAAGGTGTTGGCGAAAGTACCTCATGGGGAACCTGATGAGCACGATCGCTTGTAAGCGATCGCCAAAAATAATACCAATCTGTAGGGGCAATCCCCTCGTGGTTGCCCTGCTGTGCTAGCAGCAAGAAGTTCATACCCTGAGTTCCACGTAACTTCCTAAGAAAGTTGTCTCGCCCAGACTTCGCTAATAGTTTCTAAAACCCAAGGTATAACTTGGCAGGGAATAGACTTTTATCCTAGAGTTTACGCTTTCGTATTAGAAGTTACAAAACATCCTTCAATGCAGCGCTTACTCTCAGGACAAGCTATCAAAAGGGAAGTTCGTAAATGCAAAATCATTATTCCGTAATCATAGTTGGTGGCGGTCAGGCTGGGCTGTCTATGAGCTATTGCTTAAAGGAAAGAGGTATCGATCATATTATTTTTGAAAAAAATAGAATTGGACATTCATGGCGCGATCGCCGATGGGATTCTTTTTGTTTAGTTACGCCTAATTGGCAATGTCAACTTCCTGGTTATCACTACAATGGCAACGATCCTCATGGGTTTATGCAAAAGGATGACATTGTTAAATATATTGAGGAATATGCCGCGTCATTCTCGCCACCGATTAAGGAAAGCGTAGAGGTCTTAAAAGTAAGTAAGAATCACACCTTGAATGCATATGAAATCATTACTTCGATTGGTGATTTTACAGCCGATCAGGTCGTGGTTGCGGTGGGCGGCTATCACAATCCCAAAATACCTAAAATTGCAGAAAGATTCCCAGAAAATATCGCGCAGATCCATTCGTCTCAATACCAAAATCCAGAGTCACTACCTGATGGCGCAATCTTGGTGGTCGGGACAGGGCAATCGGGCTGTCAGATTGCCGAAGATTTGCACCTAGCAGGTAAGCAGGTGCATCTATGTGTTGGCAGTGCACCGCGATCGCCTCGGCGTTATCGTGGACAAGATGTGGTGGATTGGCTAGATCGCATGGGCTATTATGATTTGACGATCGATGAGCATCCTCAAAAAGATAAGGTCAGAGCGAAGGCAAACCATTATGTGACAGGGCGAGATGGTGGTCGGGAAATTAATTTACGTCAATTTGCGATCGAAGGGATGCAATTGCATGGGCGATTGAAGTCGGTTAATCACGAAAAATTAGAGTTTTTTGATGACTTAGCTCAAAATCTTGATGCTGCTGATGCGGTGGCGGAGAGCATCAAGAAAACTATTGATGAATTTATAGAGAAGAATCAGATTCAAGCACCTGTCGATCCGCCCTATCAACCTGTATGGCAACCTCAGGAATCAATCTTAGAGATCGATTGGGTCGTAGCGAATATTAGCACTGTGATCTGGTGTACGGGCTACCATAGTGATTTTAGTTGGATTGAGATTCCTGTGTTTGATGGCAAGGGTTATCCAGGACATAAGCGTGGTGTCACTGATGCGAGTGGCTTTTACTTCTTGGGACTTCCTTGGCTATACACTTGGGGTTCAGGAAGATTTTCGGGAGTGGCGAGGGATGCTAATTATTTAGCTGACCATATTATTTCTAGTAAAAAAGTCACTCAGTCTAGTGCTTGGAATGTTGTCAATGAGTTTTTATTAGGTTCGTAAGTGGAATGTTTTACATGCTAAGCGTGCGAAATATTTTTTGAAATTCGTAACATTGGTTACAGCTTTGCCTCTTCCGTATTCAGTGTTACAAAAGTTCATACAAAAGAGCGCTTAATCTAAACGTGATTGATTGCATTTGATCAAGCATTTCATCAATCAATATCCATCATCTTATTAAAGATAAAAATTATGCCTCAGGTTACGACCCCTGCTCATCAAAGTGGTGACTGCTTTGTTGATTACGAAGAGAAAGTATTTCCAGATGTCAAAGCGGATCCGGGAGAGAAAGCACTGGTGACTTTTCATACAGTTGCTTTTGAAGGTTCGATTGGGTTTGTAAACTTGCTGCAAGCAACCCGCCTACAGAGAAAAGGATTTGAGACTTCTATTCTGCTCTATGGACCTGGGGTAACTTTAGGAATTCAGCGCGGTTTTCCTAAATTAGGTGATAGCGCCTTCCCAGGACATCAGAATTTTGGCGATCAAATCACCAAATTTATATCTGAAGGTGGCAAGGTCTACGCTTGTCGGTTTGCGCTCCAAGCTCTCTATGGTCATGGAGAACCATCTCTCCTCCCTGGAATTCGTCCAATTAGCCCCCTTGATGTGTTGGATATTATCCTGATGCATCGCAAGGATGGTGCTTTTATTCTCGATACTTGGACTCTGTAGGTTACTATTTCCCATGGATTATTCGCGCACAGTTAGAGCCGCCGCCGTTCAAATTAGCCCTGTTCTGTTTAGTCGCGATGGTACAACTGAGAAGGTTCTCGATGCGATCGCTAAAGCCGCAAAAGAAGGCGCTCAACTGGTTGTTTTTCCAGAAACATTTATTCCTTACTATCCCTATTTCTCCTTTGTGCAGCCGCCCGTATTAATGGGTAAAGAACATATGCGTCTTTACGAAGAGGCGGTGACTGTACCCAGTCCTGTGACTGAGGCGGTCGGTGATGCTGCTAAAGCCTATGAGATCGCGGTGGTGCTAGGGATAAATGAACGTGATCGCGGTTCGCTGTACAATACGCAGCTAATTTTTGATGCCGATGGCACTTTGTTGTTAAAGCGGCGCAAAATTACGCCAACCTATCACGAACGTATGGTTTGGGGACAAGGTGATGGCGCGGGGCTAATTGTGGTGGATAGTGCTGTGGGAAAACTTGGAGCTTTGGCATGTTGGGAGCATTACAATCCTTTAGCAAGATATGCGCTGATGTCCCAACATGAGCAAATCCATTGCGCTCAGTTCCCTGGTTCGATGGTTGGACAGATTTTTACGGATCAGATTGAAGTGACAATTCGTCATCATGCTTTGGAGTCGGGTTGCTTTGTAGTAAATTCCACAGGTTGGCTGTCACCAGAACAGGTCGCGCAGATTACTACTGACGAAAAGTTACAAAAAGTACTCAGTGGTGGTTGTAACACTGCCATTATTGGACCAGAGGGCAATCATCTCTGTCCGCCAATTACGGAAGGGGAAGGTATGGCGATCGCTGATCTTGATTTTTCGCTGATCACGAAACGTAAGCGGATGATGGATTCAGTTGGTCACTATTCCCGCCCCGATCTTCTGCAATTGCATCTCAACTCCCAGCCTTGGTCGGCGATGGATAACCGATTTTCTAGCCAATTCCCCGATCAATTAACTAATGTAGCCGATGAATAAGCAACAATTAATTACAGACATTCAAACGCAGGGTTTGAGTTGGGTAGAGCCGAATATTGGGGTGGCGGGTCGTAAAGGTGGTGCAGGTCCTTCCGATCACAAGGCGATCGCCATTGATGGCACTACGGTAATGGTTCCCATTTATACTGACTCATCGTCGCGATCGCCCTATACGGCAGCGATCGATCCAGAGACCGATCAGCTAGTACTGCGAATGGATGGGCAGGAAATCATGCCGATCGCCTTTCCGCAGGAACCTAAATTTTACAGCCTGACAACTGCGGATGGAATTCCCTATCGCAAAATTGCTTTGTTACATAGCCGTGATGTGCTAGCCACAACGGTTTTACAAACCTGTATGCGTTACAACAACACTGAAACATCCTGTCAATTTTGCGCGATCGGTGCATCCCTAGAAGCAGGGCGGACGATCGCCAAAAAGACTCCATCACAACTTGCGGAAGTTGCCGAAGCTGCTGTACGTCTTGACGGGGTTAAACATCTGGTGATGACTACAGGTACACCAAATACTAGCGATCGCGGTGCAGCTTATTTAACTGAATGCGCTAAGGCAATTAAGGCAAAAGTGGATATTCCAATTCAGGCGCAATGCGAACCGCCCGATGATTTTATCTGGTTTGAGAGGATGAAGGCGGCTGGAATTGATACTTTAGGGATGCATTTGGAAGCAGCCGATCCAAAGGTGCGATCGTGGATTATGGCAGGTAAAGCATCAGTACCAATCGAATATTATTTTGAAGCGTTTGCGGCGGCGGTGAAAGTATTTGGTTGGGGACAGGTGAGTACCTATTTACTAGCTGGCTTGGGTGATAGTTTTGAGACGCTAGTGGAAATTAGCGATCGCCTGATTAAGTGTGGTGTTTATCCCTTTGTGGTTCCCTTTGTGCCGATCTCTGGAACACCTTTAGCCAATCATCCTGCTCCCAAGAGTGAGTTTATGTTTGCGCTCTATGAAAAGATTGGGCAAATGCTCAAGCAAGCAGGAATGTCTTCGGCAGATATGAAAGCGGGTTGCGGTAAGTGCGGCGCTTGCTCGGCGCTTTCTACTTTTGAAAAATTATAGAAAGAAGAATATGACACAACCTTATATTTTTAAACTTGCCACCTCTCCTAAAGAAATAAAAGATTACTTCGATTTAAGAAGGGCGATCTTTGTGGAAGAGCAGGATGTATTTGAAGAAGACGATCTTGATGATATCGATAAAACCGCTTATCCCATTGTTGCCATAGAAACCGCCAGCGATCGCGTTGTCGGTGTGGTCAGAATATACGAAACCCAGCCCAGACTTTGGTATGGGGGGAGATTGGGGACTCATCCAGAATTTCGTCGTGGTTGGCAGATTGGCAAAGGATTGATCCATAAGGCTGTCACCACGGCAAATACTTGGGGCTGCGATCGCTTTTTGGCAACAGTCCAATTACAGAACGTGCGCTTTTTCCAGCGTCTCCATTGGGAATCTCTAAAAGAGATCACGATTTGCGATCGCCCTCATCACTTAATGGAAGCCGATCTCAATTTCTATCCTGCGGCGATCGAGCTATGTCCTAGTCTCCTTTGGCAAAGTCACAAGGTATCTTAGTAAGAATGGGCAGCGCGAAGCGTCGCCTATTCTTATCCATATTTTATTAGGACTACAATGCTTTCAGAACTGGTAAAAAGATTGCAGCGATCGCTTAGTTTGCCACAAAAGCAAGATATTCAAACGGCGGCAAAGGCGTTATATCGGGCGAGGCAAGCTGACATATGGCAAAGCGATCGGGTTTTAATCGGTGATGACTGTGCAGCGATTCCCGATAGCGATGGCTATTTACTATTAGCTTCTGAGGGAATGTTACCCCAACTAATTGAAACTGACCCTTGGTTTGCGGGTTGGTGTGCGGTGATGGTCAATGTGAGCGATATCTACGCGATGGGAGGCGTGCCGATCGCCGTTGTCGATAGCATTTGGAGTCAAACCCGCGAACAGACCGCACCAATATGGGAAGGAATGTGCGCTGCATCTCTTGCCTATCAAGTTCCCATTGTTGGCGGTCATACTAATTGTCATAGTATTTACAATGCTCTATCTGTGGCTATTTTAGGACGCGCTCACCATCTGATCTCTAGTTTCAAGGCTCAGCCCAACGATTTGTTATTAATCGCAACGGATTTTCGCGGGCAATGTCATTCCGATTATGCCTTTTGGAATGCTGCCACCACCGCCGAGCCTGAGCGATTGCGCCAAAATCTAGCCATCTTACCAAGACTAGCGGCGAATGGTTGGTGTGACGCAGGTAAGGATATCAGCATGGGTGGAATTGTTGGCACATTGCTGATGCTCTTAGAAACCTCTAAATGTGGCGCAATTCTCGATCTCGATCGCGTTCCTTGCCCTGATTCACTTTCGCTCGAAAAATGGTTAACTTCATTTCCTAGCTATGGATTTCTCTTGAGCATCCGACCCGAACATTTAGCTAATGTACAAGCGGAATTTGAGCAACAGGATTTAGTCTGCGCGGTGATTGGGGAAGTACAAGCAAACACTCAATTGATATTGCGATCGCAAGGTGAATCATGTTTGTTTTGGGATTTCAAGCATGAAGCTTTAACTGGATTTTGAGTTGCAGTTTTGAGAAACAAGAGATTGTAAAATAGTAAATCACCTACGGTTTGTTAAGTTTTCAATAGTAAATGATTTTCGTTTGTCTAGCTTTTTAACCATTAATTATTAGGGATTAATTTCTTAGAAATGTTATCATCGATAACATACATATAACAACATAAAAATCAATGAAAATATAGCAAATTGCAGCTTGGTGAGGTACAGCATAGGAGAAAGGATAAAAGTTTTTTAGATATAAATCAGCATGAGAGTATATTCAATAGTCTTTCTAGTTCAGATTTTCAACCTTGGTTTACTCTCTCTTGCTACTGTACTCGCCAAGCTAAAATTTGCTATATTTTTCGCTGAAATATTGAATAAACCAAACAAATCAAACATCAGGAAATCCTCACGTAGCTATGAGACAATTTATCGAATGATCTATTGTATTTCATCCTCACTACATCTTTAGAATTGGTGAATCAATAGGTTGTAAACGATACAATCTCCATTTTTGTGAGTTCTATAATAGTTATCACGTAGCTAAGTGAAATTAAACATATAATCCTAAAACTTTTGACGCACGCGCAGCCTGCACTATAGTTTTTGGATATTGGTTTTAATTATACCTAGATACTTAACTGTTAATATCCTTGCTAAGACTTCGTAAATCAAGAACAAATATTGTTGTTGATTCTTTTATTAAATTAGCTATGGATTTGAGTTGTATTTATTAATTATAAAATGTTTAGCAATCAAATTAAGAAGCAAGAGTAATTATTATTATTTCTCAGCACGTCTTTTGCAGCTAAACAAAATCTAAATTTATTTATAATAAGTAGAGGATTTTATGTCTTATCATGGCGATATATCTTCGAGCGAAGATGCCGTTGGAGTTGCGGTTGTTAATTACAAAATGCCGCGCCTGCATACCAAGGAAGAAGTCATTGAAAATTGCAAGAAAATTGCTTCAATGATTGATGGAATGAAGGTTGGCTTACCTGGTATGGATCTGGTGATCTTTCCAGAATATTCTACCCACGGCATCATGTACGATCCTAAGGAAATGATGGAAACTGCCGCAACAGTTCCTGGTGAAGAAACTGCAATCTTTTCACAAGCTTGTATTAGGAATAAAGTCTGGGGAGTATTTTCTTTAACAGGTGAAAAACATGAGGCTCATCCAAATAAAGTGCCTTATAACACCTTGATTTTAATGAATGATCGCGGTGAAATTGTTCAGAAATATCGCAAGATCATGCCTTGGACTCCAATAGAAGGTTGGTATCCTGGCGACTGCACCTACGTCTCAGAGGGTCCTAAGGGCTTGAAGATCAGCTTGATTATTTGTGATGATGGTAACTATCCTGAAATTTGGCGCGATTGTGTCATGCGTGGCGCAGAGTTGGTTGTGCGCTGTCAGGGTTATATGTATCCCGCTAAGGAGCAGCAAATCATTGTTTCTAAGGCGATGGCATGGATGAATAATACCTATGTGGCGGTGGCAAATGCCTCTGGATTTGATGGGGTTTATAGTTACTTTGGTCATTCGGCGATCGTTGGATTTGATGGGCGCACCCTTGGTGAATGCGGAGAAGAAGAAAATGGTATTCAATATGCTGCTTTGTCTAAGTTTGCGATCCGCGACTTCCGTAAGAATGCCCAATCGCAGAATCACATCTTCAAGCTGATGCATCGTGGCTATACTGGAATGCTCAATTCAGGTGATGGCAATCAAGGTAAGGGAGAATGTCCCTTTGAATTCTATCGAGATTGGGTTCTTGATCCAAAGAAGGCAAAAGAAAGTTCCGAGGCAATTACTCGTTCAACTGTTGGTACAGCAGAATGTCCAATTGTTGGTATTCCGAACCAGCAGGCTATCCCCTCGGTAGAAAAAGCCAAACCCGAAACCGTTCCAGTTTCAGTTAAGGGCTAGTTTTATAGCGCTTTTCAAGCAAGCGAGATACATAGGTTTGGTTCCCCGCCAAAGGCAGGGAACCAAACCTGAACTTCACTAGGTTGGTAAACGCTATAACTAGATTATTTTTAATTACAGTGCAAATTAGTGAAGAAAAAGGTTTTTATTGAAACTATTGCAAAGTAGCAGTTTCAATAAAAGCCTTCTTTTTTGATATTGCAGTTCTCTATATAGCATTCCTAAATCATTTGTAGATTTTTGGATTTGTGGAAGCGCACCCCTTTGGGGTGCGCTTCCACAAACCATTTAGGATTGCTATATATTAGCGATCGCATTTCCAGTTTTGCAGTATTACACCACCAACCCCAGAAAATTTTAATGAATTAGATTTAATCTTTTTTCAAATTTGCGAGAAGTACTACATCGTAACCGAGGCGATCGCCTGCATTTGTCTTTTCGGCTTTTCATGTTGCCCACAAAATATAAACGATGCTTCAGACTTCTAGATTGCGTATCGCTCTATTTACTTACTCCACCAAGCCGAGAGGCAGTGTCATCCATACTTTAGAACTAGCCGAAGCATTACAGGCTTTAGGACATCAGGTTTGTATTTTTGCTTTAGATAAAGATGGAACGGGATTCGATCGCAATTTATCCTGTGAATTTCGCCTGATTCCTGCTAGGGATGCGCCAAAAGAAATTGATTTATTGATTAAGCAACGCATTCAAGAATTTGTGAATTATCTAATCGATGATTCGCAAAATTCGCAACTGGATTATGACATTTACCATGCTCAAGACTGCATCAGTGCCAATGCTCTAGCTATCGTGCGATCGCAACAAATCATCCCCCACTTTATCCGCACGATTCACCATATCGAAGATTACAATAGCCCCTATTTACGAGCATGTCAGGATCGTTCTATTCGCGAAGCTTCGTTATGTCTATGTGTGAGTGATAGTTGGCAAAAGCAGATTCAAAAAGATTATCAAATTCATGCGCCGCGAGTCATAAATGGTATTAATGTAAGCAGATTTTCCGATCGCAAAGATGGTTCTGAGGATTCACTCAAAGAACATTTTGGGCTAACTGGATCGCCAATTTATCTGACGGTGGGCGGCATCGAACCAAGGAAAAATTCTATTAATCTCTTAAAAGCATTTTCACAGGTATTGACAGATTTCCCTAATGCTCAGTTAGCGATCGCGGGTGGTTCTACACTCTTTGATTACCAAGATTATCGCGATCGTTTTTTGACTACGGCTCAGCAATTAGGGATTGCCATCGGTAAATCTGTTGTGATTACGGGTGTACTATCCGATGCAGAAATATGTACGATTTATCGTTGTGCGGATATATTTGTATTTCCCTCAATCAAGGAAGGTTGGGGACTGGTAATCTTTGAAGCGATCGCTTCGGGTTTACCGATGATCACCTCCAATATGTTGCCGTTTACTGAGTTCTTAACATCTACACAAGCCTTATTAGTCGATCCTAATGCAGTGGAAGCGATCGCCCAAGCCATGCGATCGCTCAATAATCCCGATCTTGCTAATTCCTTAATCCAAGCCAGTCGGTGTATTTTGGCTGATTATCTTTGGGAGCGATCGGCAAAAACACATCTTCACGAATATCAAAAACTTCTTTTATAGAAACTGTTTGAGGAGAGAAAGCTATAATTTAATTACGAATTACGAATTACGAATTACGAATTATCAACAACTAATCACCAATCACCTATGCCTCAAATCAATTTCCAAATTAGCTGGCCCGATGGTTCCGAACAAACTTGCTATTCTCCATCGTTGATCGTCAAAGAATATTTTGCTCCTGATGTTGAATACAAATTAGATGAGTTTGTAGAATCTGCACGAATTGCTCTTAATATTGCTAGCGATCGCGTTAAAGCAAAATATGGTAGACCATGCGGATTAGCGATCGGGCAGTTACAGGATATTGAGGCAAGGGCATCTGAGTATCAAAATCTGGAAAACCCAAAAGTCAAGTTCATCCGATTTATTGAGTAGAGAATATCGATCTCTCCGATTTGTTAAAACGATCTCGATTTTTTTGATTGATGTCCCGATCGCCTCATTATTGCAAGCTACTTTGATCGAGTCGCTCATGGTTTATCGCCTTCAGCGCGATCGCTATTTGGCAAACCATAAGGCTCGATACCGTTTTGTTTAAGCAATGACTCAAAATAATCACGCTCTCTACGGATCTCATCATCTAGAGCAAACCCTTCACTCAAATTAGCAAGGTCACTTTCGAGAGCCTTGATTCTTGCTGTAGTTACCTCATTGCGCTCTTGTTCGGTGCGAATCACACCAAAAGCATTGTCAAATCTACGTTCTAGGGATTCAGACAGTAATGCCCAAACTAGAGCTAGAGCTTTTTGATTGCCCTGACTGCTTTGATACAGCCAATAAGCGGTTACAACGTCCAAGGGGAGTGCATTAAAGCGAGTTTGACCTCTCTTGTCGGAGAGTGACTCAATTTCAATACTGTCGGGCGTATAACCCTCTCCTCGTATGGCGTTGATGTTCTTAGAAGACAAAAACCGTCGGGCGTTAATTTCGTCTTTGCCAACAGTTTCAGCCGCCTGAGTTTGTGACATCCGATAACTGCCATCGGGCAGCATGAAGCCATCGATAGTTAAAGAACCGATCGCCACATTAGCGCGGGTTGCTTTGATTGACTCACTCATGTTTTTTGGCTGCGGTGCGATCGCCTAAGCTGTAGAGATGATCTATATGACTCAAGAAACTTATAGAGAGCTATATGACTTAATGCTGATGTTACGTGGAAGGAATTCCTACAATGGTTGAAGTATGGGGCTGGCACAGGGGCGCAGCCCCTACAAGATATAAAATTTACAGGTAGGGGCAATCCCCCCGTGGTTGCCCTGCTTCGCTAGCAGCAAGAGATTTATCATCTGCGTTCCACGTAACATCAGTTAATGTATGGTTTAACCGCCGATCTACCAATCAGAAAGTTAAGGCGGCTCTGCAAAGGTTGGAGGTAGCGAAGATTGCTAGCTAGATTGACTTTGATGACTATCTTGCCCTTTTTTTTACGTATCCTTTATCTACCCAGATTGGATAAAGAGATAAAGGTAATATCTGCATATATTGAAGCCAGTCAGGATAATGTAGAGCAATTGCTACATGAGATTGATCAGCTTAAGTCTAGGCTGTCAGGAGTAACTGGTGCGATTAGGGTGGAAATGGAAGCTGAAATAGTATTTGTAGAGAATGAGCTTAAAATAGCGCGGCAAATAGTAGAAGATGGCAAGGACTATCTCAAAGTTTTACTGGATTACCAAGCTTTACTTAAATAATTATTTCACCACTTCACAGTCTCTAAAATATGCTTGGATATTAATCCCCAAGAGTTTCTCAGTATGGTTTAGCCACCGAGTTATGGGGGTGTTCGTGGTGTGGATGATGCTTTGGAGTTTTCCGCAAGTTAGTGATCATGTTTGCTCCACTCAGTTGGCAACTATATGTATTTTTTTATACAAGAAATATCTATGCATAGTTGATTTCTTCTAAGAAATATAAGTATGAGAATGCTTATATTTATGCAGGAGTGAAATATGAAATCATTCTCTTTTTCCAATTTTTTGAAGACTTTTGGTGTGACATTATTTAGCGCACTGATTATGTTTGGTGAACGGGTTTGTGGTGAAAATTATGATAACAAACAAGTTGCCAAACAAAGAGATTTAACAGGAGTTTGGACAATTGACTACACACCTTTGTTTACATCTAACGAGGGATGTTCTATTAATACTATTGCTAAATTTTCTCAGATAAAACGTACATACATAAATGGGAGAGATTTAGGGAATAAAATAACCTTGGTTCAAAAGGCTAACAAACTGATATCGCCTCCAATACTTGTATTTTCTCCTTTACTCTATACTCAAGATATTGGTAAGCCGATAATATCGTCTGGAATAATATTCTCTACACCTAACAATCCTGTTTTTGCTAATTATTCGTCAGGTAGTATAAACGGGAATCAAATTGTTTTTGATAAATATGCAGTTGAACAAAATATATTATCTAGCGTGTTGAATTACACTGGAACAATCAGTGCTGATGGCAATAAGATTGTGGGTACGGTGGTTTGTCATGCTTCTAGCGGTTCACGGACTGCTCAGGGGAATTTCCAGTGGACAAGACATGCTGAAGATCAGCTTTCCCTTATAAACTTACTGGCGCGTTTTTACGATTTTCCAAGTTTTCCATAGTTTTTCCTTTTAAATTTTGCTCATCACGGAGTTAAGCAGGTTGGTCTGTTTGCTTTCTGCTGCGTCAATTTGTTTTTCTAGCTCGTCGCGAAGGGGCATCAGGCGATCGATTTTGGCAATGACTTACTTTTACTTACTTGTTTTCTGTTGATGGTTGACGTAGGTGCGTAGGACATTATTAATAGTTGATTGATAGCCTTTACCTTGGCTTTTAAACCATTCAAGGATGTCGCTGTCTAAGCGAATAGATACGGCTTGTTTGGTAATTGGCGTTACCATTTTGGCGTTTGCCCAAAATTGATCATCTAGTTCTGGGATATCTGATGTATCAATTTCTTCATCAGGGATATTTTGAATTTCTTCAAGACGTTTGCGTGAGATATTCATAGTATTTTCTCCTTTCTTTTGGAGTTGCTTTTCGGGCTGAAATAATGCGAATTTTTCCCTGTCGATCTGTGTGAACTACGGCAACAACTACAAGGTTTTGGATCGCACCGATACTAAGTTCTCGGATTTCGCCATAGTCGATCTTGTTGCTTACAGAGGTAAATGTAACTCCCTGAAAAATTTCTGTTGCTTCTTCAAAGCTAATGTGGTGTTTTTGTTGATTTTGCTGGTTTTTGGTTTCGTCCCATTCAAATTGCATGAGATTTAAGATACAAATTGTATATACAATATCACACTATAGTCTTAAACCTTTGCCATCAATGAGTTAAGCAGGTTGGTCTGTTTGCTTTCTGCTGCGTCAATTTGTTTTTCTAGCTCGTCGCAAAGGGTCATGAGTTGATCGATTTTGGCAACGATGCGATGTTGTTCGGCGAGGGGAGGAAGTGGAAAAAGTAGTGACGATATATGATTTTGATTAACTGTTTTCTGACCAGCAGTTGTAATAAATTTAGAAATTATTTGCTCTCGCAAAATTTTGCTTTTAGCTACCTTACATAAATAAACACTTGAGCTAAAGTTTTGAGAAATACGCAATCGAATAAAGTGGTCACAATAAGTCAATCCATTTTTACTTTTAATAAGTGTAAAATTACCGATTAAATCAGTACTTCCATTGACACGAGTAATCAAAATATCGTTTGTAGCTAATTCCTAAGTACAGGACAAAAATTTAATGGAGTTAAAGAAGGCTTGAGAATTGAGATGTAAGTCAAAGATGATGTGACGAAGGAAATCAAAACCAAGGCGAAAAATGCTTTTAGGAAGACGACCGTGTTTTTTAGGCTTGAGGGGATTTAGTTGAGCCAACCAAAGCCCAGAAGAAAAAGCCCAACATAAAGCCAGAGTAAGCAAAGCAATTAGTTTGGAAAGACGTTCAGGATCTTGAAGATGAGTGGACTCCAAACAAAAGCCACGGGTTTTAAAGCACCCGAATAAAGTCTCAATAGCCCAACGCTTAGCATAGTCAGCAATAGCCGTATCAGGGTCATGAGTCGTCGCGACAATTAATAAATCGCCATCATCAAGACGCATAGCGGCTATACGAAGCCAATGGTTCCAAACCTTTCTGGGCTTGGACAATACTTTGGACTGACCAACTTGGAGGTCTTGAAAACAAATGTCGGCACGCAGTTTTTTCTGCCCGTCATTGAGCAAAGTATTTTTACGGCGGATACGAAAACGGTTACATGGTTCACACAACAAGTAATCTAACCAATCCTCCCCGACAAACTCTCGGTCTGCACTCAAAAAGTCGATTTTGCGGTCTCCAAATATTTCCAGAAATCGATTACACAATTCACAGCGCTCACGGGTGTTTGAGTTACCTTTTTTGTCCAGCATCATCCATACCAACGGGAATGCAATACCGTAATGCACTATTCCCAATGTCAGCACATTAAACACGGTTTTACCGAATTCCCAATCGGTGCGGTCGATAGAAATTACCCAAGGTTCGGGGATTTGCATGACTTTGACGACCATGAGTGCGATCTTTTCATAGTCCACTTCAAAGTCTCGAAAAAATCTCTGTAACCTCTTATAGTGTGATTCGACTTTGGCATAACCACTAAATCCTGTGGCAATTTCAGCTAGGTTTACTGTCTTTACTCGCATTAGCGCGATCAAGAACATGGACACAAAGGCTAGTCTTGCTCTATTCCATTGCAGATGTTGCTGCAACTTTTCTCGGAATAGGTTAATCTCTTTCATAGGGGTTTTATTTACGATGTGGTTATCTTTTATAAAACCCCTCCCTGCCTACTTTTGCAACTTTTTGTCCTGTACTAAGCGATATTAGTAAAAATGAGATTTATATAAGTCGAAATACTATTCGAGATCAAATCGCCTCTACATCCTATTGCAGAAAAAATGAAACTAGCACTTAGGCTCTTGTCAGTATTTTTTATCGGTTCAGGAATAGCTTTCGCGACCTGTAGCGTTGTCATCATCGTGCATGTAATTCGAGAACCTTCTGTAAAATCCGACCTTTTTATAATCGCCACTAGCATTGTTTTGGTACTTCTAGGGTTTATCTGCTGCCAAAAAGGAATTTCTCTATGGAAAAGTTTAAAAAGAGATCGGTTGCTACCATAACTCTCAACTTTAGGCGATCGCGGGATAGCTACAGGATACTTTTATAAATTGTCGATGTTGCCAATTAGCATCTCATGCGAGGGATTCCAATTGGCATCCGTTAGTTGTACTCTCCCGGAATATCAGCTTTTCTAACCGTAACCCTATCAACCTTCTTCCCTGACATTCTCAATAACTCATCACCTGAAAATTCAAAACCAAACTTTAGTGCTATTCGCGCAACATCATCGGCGGTTGATGCTCCGAGTACCTCGTTTTTAAGTTCAGGTTCAGACTGCATTTTCTTTAAAAATGCTTCAATTTGCTCAAAAGCCATATTTATAATTCCTATTCTCGCTAGTTACTCGTAATGTAAAGAAAAAAAGCAGCATATTCTTTAAGACTATCAGCTTTGAGATTTTTCCCCCATCGGTAATAAAGTATCTTTAAATGCGATCGCAATCACAGGCACGAACTTACAAGCGCAGCTTCGCTATATCTTTACCGTATGGGCTAACTCTCTTACACACTGGAGTTTAGACTAAAAAAGGTAAAAAAGGCAGAGTAAAAGAGATACAAACTGCCTAAAGTAGATGAAAAGTAAAGAGACATCTACAGCCATGATTATTGATAAACTACAAGACTTTCGTCAACAGGTATATAGATTTTTAGGGAACGGACGGGATGCAATATTTGACTTGATGGATGCAGTATTGACCAGTCCGAGAGTGAAATCATTTGTAGAATTATCGTTATCCGCAGTGTATCGAAGAAATGGTCAAGTCTGTATGAATCATTAAAAGACAGTCGCCCCAACCGAGGCAGGATAAGACGGTTATGTGTGGAACAAATACCCAAAGACATCCGCCCTTTGCTAGCAGGAGACCATACAGGATGGGGAAGACCCCATGCCAAAACGCTAAAAGACAGGAGTTTTGTGCATCAACCGAATTTGGTAGAAGGGAACAAACCGATCGTGTTAGGGCATGACTACAGCACCTTGGCATGGATACCAGAGATGACAGGGAGTTGGGCAATCCCGTTATGTCACGAGCGGATCAGTAGTTTTGAGACAGCAGGGCAAAGAGCCGCATTCCAACTGAGTCAAGTATGTCGAGATTTAACGGTAAGACCAATCGCTACTTACGACAGTGAATATGGCAGTGCCGTCTTTATGAATTTGACTGAGGATATCCCTGCCGATTTACTAATACGTCTACGTCCTAACCGATGCTTATACAAAGCCCCTGCGCCCTACAGTGGTTATGGTCGTCCTCGTAAGCATGGGGATAAATTCCAACTTGCCAATGCTGATAGTTGGGGAGAGCCATCGGCAACTTTTAGCTTAGAAGATGAGACGGTTGGACAGGTGCAAATCCAGCAATGGTCTAACTTACACTTTCGGCAAGCAGCCCAACGACATATTCAAGTTATTCGAGTTACACATTCTCATTGCTCTGGTTTGTGGTTAGCTTGGGTGGGTGAACAGATGCCGACTTTAGACTCCCTTTGGCGCTTGTACTTACGTCGTTTTGCCATCGACCATTGTATCGTTTTGCCAAACAAAGATTACATTGGACTCTTCCCCATTTGTTGACTCCTCAGCAAGCTTTGCGTTGGAGTGACCTTATGCCTTTACTCTCTTGGCAATTGTGGTTGGCTCGTCAACTGGTTATTGATACTCCTTTGCCTTGGCAGAAACCTCAAACCAATCTTAATTTTGGTCGAGTCGCTCAGGGCTTTGCCGCACTTTTGGTCAGGATTGGCTCTCCTGCTTGTTCTCCCCAACCTCGTGGTAAGTCTCTCGGTTGGAAATCTGGACGCAAGCGTTCTCCTTTTTCTCGCTTTCCTGTCGTCAAAAAACGAGCTTCTCGCTCGAAAAAGGTCAATCAAGACTACCTTAATTCCTAACTTTCAATATTCTCTTTTTCTCCTGATTGACTGACAAAAGTGGTAAGAGAAGTTGCGAGAAAGTATACAGAGATTGAATTTGAGTAAAAAAGAGGCGTATGCTGTTTTTTGAAGAAAAAGGAGCATAGGACAAATGACCAAAACGCCTCACGTATCTATAATGAAACTAATAAAATTCGGGAGTCAATACAGCCAGTGGTCAGATGTGCGCCATTTGGGAGTAATGGCGTGGATGATGGTGGGAATGATCGCCACAGGGAGTGTGAATTTAACGAAGTGGTTAAGCCATATCAACACAAAAGCATTGATCGCCCAAAGCACGCAAAGACAACTATCAAGATGGCTGAACAATCCGCGCATAAATCCAGCTAAGCTATACAGTCCAGTAATCAAAGAGTTAATCGCTAAATGGAAAGAGCCAGAAATATATCTGAGTTTTGATACCAGTCAACTGTGGGAAGAATACAGCATGATCCGATTGTGTGTAGTTCATCAGGGAAGAGCTTTACCGTTATGTTGGCGTGTAATCAAACATCGCAGTAGTAGTGTGGAGATGAGTAGCTATCAAGACATGCTCAAACGCGCATCGAAACTGTTGCCGTGAATGTCAAAGTAGTTTTATTAGCAGACCGAGCATTTGCTAATCCAGAACTGGTGCGCTATGTGTGGGAATTAAAATGGCAATGTCGGATCGGATCAAGGGTAATTTCTGGATATATGCCCCCAAGCATGGCTGGCAAACAGTCAAACAATTACATCTTCGTCTTGGTGAAGCTAAGTTGATCCACAATGTTAAAGTTCACAAAACTGAGTCCAAGCGTCTTACCGATGTGCATATTGCGGCGGCTTGGGAATCTGGGAGCCGAGAGTATTGGTATATTCTCAGTACTGAACCTACCACACTCCAAACTTTTTGGGAGTATGGTCTGAGATTCGATATTGAGGAGAATTTCTTGGATGATAAATCTAATGGCTTTGATTTAGAATCTTCGCGTTTACGTTCGGCTCCTGCCATTTCTCGCCTTTGTTTTGTGATAGCACTGACCACCTTTGTTTTTAACGGCTCAAGGACTGGCGGTTGCTGATTCTGGCTATCGTCGTTTGGTTGATCCTCATTGGTTTCGTGGGCTTAGTTATCTCAAGATTGGCTGGAACTGGATTCACACCGCTATCACTAAAAACTGGGCTTTCTTGCCTTTCTACTCTTTTACTTTATCTTGACTCTCACCCTGCTATTGCTTCTCGTCGAAAACATCTTCAGAAATTATTCCGCATTGAGTTCTATGCTTCTACTCTCGACTATGCTTCATAGACTTTTGTCAGTCAATCAGCTGTTGGAGATTTAATTAATATATCTTTAAGTTCTTGTAAATGTCCTGAGATCCTAGTGTCTGGTACATATAAATAAGATGCTATAGAATTTCTTGAAATTTCATCTTTTGGATTTAAAATCTTTATAGCCTTAAGTAAATTTACAATCAAGGCTCCTTGGTCTAAAGAATCTGACATATATTAAATAAATTCAATAGGTTCTTTGGCTATAGCAATTACATCAAAAGACATCTCGTCATAGTCTTCAATAGTTTCTCTACATTCAGGACAAGTCCAAGGTAAGGTAGGGAAACTGAGATCTTGCACCAATCTAAAAAAAGGTTGCAAAAAAAGTAGAGATGTGAAAAAAAGGGCGTAGTAGAAAATTCAATAACGATTATGGAAAGCATCGTTAAGTACGCCCAAGGGCTAGTGTATAGCCTAATTTGTCTGATGCCAAGTGTGTATCAAAAAGCAAGTCTGAATGCAATATTGGGACTATTCCTCGAAGCACAAGGGCATCCATATCCAGAACATACACAGATAAAATCAGCCAGTTCGTTAAGTCGATTTCTCAATCACTATAACTGGTCAACGAAAGGGTTGATTCGAGAAACAAGGCAGGCAGTTTTGGGACAAATCGCCAAGTATCGTCCATCGAAACAAGTGCCATTAAAGATACTGATAGACTTGACCACCCTAGAAAAAAGCGGCAAGTTTTTACATTTGAGTAATCCCCCTAAAGACGAACCTGACCCATGGGTGAGAATACTCAACGGCAAGCGAGGACTACATTTGGTTGTACTGTATCTGGTCTATGGAGAGTGGCGCGTACCGTGGAGTTTTAGAGTATGGCGAGGTAAAGGATACCCCAGTCCCTCTGACTTAGCCTGTAAATTATTGGGGACAGTCCCGAAGCAACTAACCCAAAACAGAACTGTGATTGTCCTTGCTGATACTGAGTTTAGTACCATCAAGTTTTTCAACTCTGTCCGAGTCAAGTCTTGGCGCATTGTTGTCGGTGTACGCAACAATCGTAAACTTCAAGATGGACGTACTGTCAAACAACTTTATCGCCATGGCAAACGTGGACAACAAGAGATGCTCGAAGGGCTAACTACGCCTTTGAGCATCTCTTGGTTCTGGCTCAAAAGAGCCGATAATAAACGTGAGTTACGCTTTGTTGTCTCTTCTCATCCTTATTCTGGTGCTTATCTGGTTATATTGGGGCGTAAGCGTTGGGCAATTGAGGGTTTCTTCAAAACCATCAAACATCGTTTTGGTTTGCATTGTTTTGGACAATCGACAAAACTTGGTGTTTACCGTTGGCTTATCCTCTCTCTCCTTGCTTATCTTTTGGCTCATTGGATTGATCAATGGTCGAGTCCTCCTATCTTGGATTGGAAAGCTACATCTGATTTAACTCTTTCAGTTTTATTCCCTTCTGTCCTTTGGTTGAAGCTTCTCCGATACATCCGAATTAATGCCGATATTGCTGCTCGTCATGACTTTGAAATTGTTCTTAAACCTATTCCCATTTAGAATATTCAGGAATGGTGCAAGATCTGAGTTAAGCTTCTATTTTCTTCCTTTGTTCTACCAAACTGGTGTTATCTGCCTGTGACTCACTGCTAACTCTTAGATAACCTACCAGTTTCATCGTTATTTCCTTTCTCTGTATGTCATAGGATACGATCAAGCGTACAGATTATTACAATATTTTGTACGCTTGCTTGATTGAAAGCTCTAATCAACAATGGCTTTGTTGCATGAATAAAAAGAAGCCAAAAGATGGAGGATCTTAGAAAATTAACGAACAACAGGAGAGGAGAGAGGTTTAGCCAGTTGAATCATGCGATTAAGAGCAGCACATTTGATGAACAACTCAACCGCCTGATTGTCAAATTTACGAGAACATAAAGTAGCACCAAAGATTTTTTTGAAACGAAACATCGTAGTTTCTGCCAAAGAGCGCCGATGATAACCTGAGTCACGTTTCCATTTTTTACGCCCATGTTTACGGATATAACGGAGATTTTGGTCACGCGGATGTGGTGGAGCATTGGTATTGCCATGCTGCCAGATTTTGGCATCTTTGCGCGGAGGAATCACGGCTTTAGCACCATGTTGGGCAATCTCGTCATAACAATGACGATGGTCATAAGCTCCATCTGCGGAAACTTGAGCAATTTCAGCATCAATCGCATCGAGAATATCGGCGAGTACTTCTCCATCGTGGCAATCATTCGTGGTGACGACCGCAGCCAGTATTTCTCCTGTTGATTCATCGGCTCCTAGGTGTAATTTGCGCCATGTCCGTCTCTTACTAATTCCATGCTGCCGTGTTTTCCATTCCCCTTCGCCGTATACTTTGATCCCTGTCGAATCAACTACTACATGCACTGCTCCCTGTTTCGGGATTACTGGTAAGGTCACACTTAAACTTGCTGTCCGTCTTGACACGGTGCTGTGGTCTGGTACTGGTAAATCTATTCCCATCAAGGCAAATATTGACTCTAACAGTCCTTGCGTTTGTCTTCCTGCTTGCTGATATACCGCTTTGACCGTGATAAATGTCGCTATTGCTATATCACTGTAATCTTTGGAAGCTCCCCGTTTGCCACTTAATGTTTGATTTAACCATCCTTCAATTACTTCTTCGCTCATCCAAAAAGTCAGGCTTCCTCTTTGTTTTAGCCCTGCGTTATACTCTGTCCAGTGCGGATCTCATGTTTCTGTGTCATTTGCTGGGACTCCATCTCCTGATTTTTATCTAATTTACCTTCTCTTCCCCTTTTTATGCAACAACGCCATCAACAATTATTAGAAAGTGTAAAAGGTTTTATCAAGTGCTTTACCTTGCAAAGTGCTGTACAAAGTAAATTGCAGATTACTGTGCAAAGCTTGATCGATACTGCTATCAACGATCGCATCAAGTCTTGATGATTTCGATCAGCGAATCAATTTGCTTGCTGTTATTACAAGTTCGGATATTCAAGGCGATCTACAAAGATTTGCAGCTTTAGGGATAACGATCGCCTGTCTACAAAAGTCTCTAATTTCAGGCGATCGCATGGCAGAAGTTAGCAACATCGCTGCGAGGGATGACGGCTTTGTTATTTCTGAATGGGAAAGCATTACCCACCTATCTCTTCATGATGAGCAGCAATTCAAGGTTCAAAATATTTTGATGCAATTTTAATTTGACGGGGGAGTTTGGCGATCGCGTAGATACTGGAGATTATTGCGAACAGTTTTTGTATTTGGATGTTCCATACCTAGCGACACTTCCATAATTTCTAATGCTTTCACATATAGAGGTTTTGCTTCCTCATATCTTCCTTGCGACTCGTACAGCCCTGCAAGGTTGTTAAAACTGGATGCGATATCGGGATGGCGCTCTCCTAACAGTTCTTGCCTCAGTGCAAGGGCTTGTTTATACAGTGGTTCTGCTTCTTCATATCTTCTTTGCGAATCGTACAGCGAGGCAATGTTATTGAGACTGGTGGCGACATCGGGATGGCGCTCTCCCAGAACTTCTTTCATCAGTGTAAGGGCTTGTTTATACAGTGATTCTGCTTCTTCATATCTTCCTTGCGATTTGTACAGAAATGCGATGTCGTTGATACTGGTCGCGACAGAGGGATGGAGATCGCCTAACAGTTCTTGCCTCAGTGCAAGGGCTTGTTTCAACATTGGTTCTGATTCCTCATATCTCCCTTGCAAACAGTATAGAAACGCGAGGTTGTGAATACTGGTCGCGACAGAGGGATGGCGCTCTCCTAACATTTCTTGTTGCTGGGATAGAGCTTGTTTCAACAGTAGTTCTGCTTCCTCATATCTTCCTTTCGATTTGTACAGAAATGCAAGGTTGTGGATACCGATCGCGATAGAGGGATGGCGCTCTCCTAATAGTTCTTGCTTAAGTGATAGAGCTTGTTTATACAGTGGTTCTGCTTCCTCATATCTCCCTTGCGACTCGTACAGCCCTGCGAGGTTGTTAAGAATACTCGCGATAGAAGGATGGCGATCAGCTAACAGTTCCTGCATCAGTGTAAGGGCTTGTTTATACAGTGGTTCTGCTTCCTCATATCTCCCTTGTGATTCGTAAAACCTTGCGAGGTTATTGAGGTAGAGTGACAAATTGAGAGTTTTTGCTTTTGTTTCAGCAATTTTGACGGCTTCTTCGGCGGGAGAAATACCTACGCTATAGTTCCCTAATTTATAAAATAATTGAGATATCTGATAGAGATAACCTGCCAAGATCATACTATTTTTAGGCAATGCCACTCGCGCTTGCTCAATCGCTCTCTGGTAACCTTTTATCGCCTCATCAAAATAATTTTGAGCAATTGCATTTTGCCCCTTAGCCAAAGCCGCCTTTGCACTGTCATGCTTACCGATCGCTTGGCGATAGGTTGCCTCAAAAATTGGTGCTTGATTTAACCGAAAACAGCCAGCCATGAGATTGTTGGCTTGGCTTTTATAGACAGCGATCGCCGCAGGACTCTTAGCTGTATGGCGCAAATTTTCGGCAATTTTCTTCGCTGATTCCAAATGAGGGCGCAAGGGTTGCCAAGTCGTCACTTGCTCCCAATCCGCAGAGGCAGGAATCTCTTGGGCGCGATCGCTCAATCCACGCACCCACGCATTTACCCAACCTTCGCGATCGGCATCTGCCCATTGCCTTCCCAAGAACTCATGGGTCAACCGATGTAAGCGATAGGTTTTACCATCTTCCACACTTTGAAGCAGATTTTTTGTCCGTAGCTCTATTTCCGCTTTCTTCAGATTGCGAATGTGGACAAAGACTGATTGAGTCTGCATCACGGGTTTTGCTAAGAATGGTAATAGCTGCCTCAGCAATTGCCCTAACGAATCCCTAAACCTTTGCCACCAACTTTTGCGAACGGGTGGTGCTTCTGACTGGTTGGGATAGGCTTGCACCACAAACACCACCAATTCCCAAGGCAAATTTATCGCTTCAAATAAACTCAAAACTCTTCCAAGTTGCTGGGCATCAGGTGACAACTGTTGCCAAATCACCATCAGTACTGCTTTCAAACCCTGCTTAATGTTCTTGCCAGAATCGATATTTTCGGGAGCTACTTCATAGGGTTCCAATACTTCGCTTTCTAGCCCATTTTGTTCTAATTCCGCGATCGCTTTCGGTAAAGTTGCTTGGGAATTCTTGAGCCAACTACCTACCAAAGTTAGGGCTAAGGGCAAACAACCTAAACGATTGCAAAGACTGGTGGCGATCGCAGGATGGTCTAGCAAGGTTTGCTGATTTGGTTCTGCCCATTTGGTCAATAACTGTAATGCTGCCTCGGTCTGCAATTCCTCAATTTCCAGCACTGCTAATTTACCCTGCAATCGCGATCGCGAGGTCAGCACAAATCGAAACGGCTGGACATCTCCTAAATTCTTCGGCAAATATGGCAAAACCTGTGTTTGATATTCGGTCACGTCATCGATCAGGATCAGCGCTATTTTCTCCTCGCCGCAAAATTTTTGCCACTGCTGCCAGCCTTCCTCTACCTGTGTTTCTAATTTGGTGAAATGCCGTAAATCCCCATCTTCACAAAATCTCAACTGCATAAAGTCTCTCAGGGATTCACCAAACTGCGCCGCCTCGAATATTCCCACCCCACCCGCATACTCATCTAAGTGCAATTTGCCATACTGTCGCGCCATTTCGCTTTTCCCCATCCCTGCCATGCCAGAAATTAACACCATTGGCAAAGGCGAGCTTTCGCTTTGCGTCTGCAATAAATTATGCAATTCCTCTAAATCCTGCTCCCGCCCAACAAAGTTTCCAGCCCGATCAATTTCGCGATCGCCTAGATTATGATAAAAGCTATTTTGGTGGAGGAATTTTGCCGAGCGATCGCGATTCTGAGGATAGTTGACATTTATTGTCCCAATATTCACAGTACTGTCAGGTTGTGCCAATACCCCAATGGTTTCCGCAATTTTATTCGGTTCGTGATGTATTTCCTGCGTGATTGTGGCATTGATATCGCCGCCAGCATTCACGTTTTCTAGGGCGGTTTGCTTGACCTGTGGCTGTAACTTCAGCACATCTGCTAAAACCCGTTGCAAGATTTCCTGCAACATCTCTGGCTGCACATCATTGAGGTAAGTATTGCCAATATTAGCTACACCTCCCGCAACCCAAGTTTGATAACCGTTGCTCCCATCTCGATTAATCTGCGTTAACTGGCGATCGCTTTGGATTGCCTCACCTAACTGGGAATCAGCATCGATGCTTTTTTTCACCAACTCCACCAACTCAGCCAAATCCCCTTGAGGATTAGCTTTCAGTGTCTCTGCCGTTAGCTGACATAGTTGCGTAATTAAATCTGACATGAGCGATCGCCTGCTTTTAAAATCACAGATGTGCGGAAAATCTATGTACAGTTAGTAAGCATCTTTGCGATGACTAACGCTTAGCAACAGAATGATGAGTTCTTTGTCTTGAACTTTATAAATGACTTGATAATCACCAAATCTAATCCGATAAGTTTCCTCATAGCCCTTGAGCTTTTTGACTCCAGTTGGGCGCGGCTCATCAGTCAGCGATCGCACTGCTGCAATTGCCCGATCGCGTTGAGTTTTTGGCAAGCTATCTAGTTGTTTTTGAACTGGTTTGGGGATAATAATTTGATAGCTCATACCTGATTTACTTCGTATTGTTCGAGGGTGAGATAGTCTCCTAATTCATAGGCAGCTTGAGATAAAAGGATTGTGTCTTGTTCTTCGGTGGTGATTTCGGTATCAAGGTAACGAGTTTTGAGAAATAGCACAAAGTCAAGTGCTTCGGCTAGGAGCGCATCAGGAAATGTTTCTACTTCTTGAATGAGTTGTTCTTTGATGGTCATAGTCGAGTTTGTTGATCAATTAATTTGGGCTGATTTGATTTTACAGTGCCTTTTGAAGTGAATGTAATCAACTGAATGATTAACTTAAGCGCGATCGCCTAAATCAATATCAAAATACACTCGCGATCAGCAGAGATATTTTAAGCACAAGTAACGGTCTGTACTTTGATATCGACTTGAAGGGTTTTACGCAGGACTTTGAGAATAGCGGTGAGATTATCCATTGTGGGATTCCCTTTTGCAGAGAGCATTCTATGAAGGCTTTTACTAGGTTTAGATGTGGCGATCGCTAGTTCTTCAAATCCGATGGTTGCATTGACCAGATCTCTCAGTATGAGTCTCGCGGTTTCTGGTTCGCCATTGAAGAAAAGGGAAATAGCTTCATCAAGTAAAGCGGCGGCAAATGCGGAATCTCTTTGGACTCTTGCATTGACTGTTTCTTTAAAGTCGCGTGTTAGGGGTGTAGTTGTCATTTTTTCTTATCAATTTTGCCGCAGCGATCGCTCAATAATCCCAAGGATTAATAATTGTGATTTGGCAATCTAGGAAGTCGTCAACATTGCGAGTGCTGATCGCTGCATTATTAGCCAGACATATAGAGGCGATCAGAGCGTCTGCTTAAGCTATTGGTTTACCTTTTTTGCGGCGATCGCTTGTAATTTGAGCAAAACAGTTTGCTGAGTCTGAGTCAAAAACTAAAATCTGTCCCGCGAAGTCTTCAGTAAACATAGCCTGTGCAAGTTCTTGTAAAGCTTTGCTGCGTTTACCTTCTGGCATAATAGCGATACCGCCAAGGATCTCGGCTTGGTTAATACTGGTGGTAAATAGGTTTTCTCTAGGCTGGGCTGCAACCCAAGATTTGACAGTCTGTGAACCTTGGGGCTTCATCAGTTCTGACAAGACGTTGGTATCAAGAACAATTTTCATAGATCGCCCATGTCAAAGGTCGGTAAGGAACGCATGGGTTCTCTAGGAATTTCGGGAATTTCAAAGTCTCCAAAGTCTGCAAAGCGTCTATTAATGGCTGTAGCGAGGTCAATATTGCTTAACTTTTTGGGTGCTAATACGCTTTTGAGAATTGCCTTAATTTCAAGCTCGATGGTACGCCCATGTTGGGCGGCGCGTTGTTCTAGCTGTTGGGCAATGTCTGGCTCTAGTTGATGAATAGTTATGGTTGACATGGCATTGGGTAATAGTGGAAAAGTGTCATTAAAATTGTAACAATCCATCCGTAACCAAGGTTTGCGTTTTAACTAAGCGTTTTAACTAAGAATTTGGAGTTTGACCATGCTGAATGTGAATCTCGCCAATATAAGCCGTACCACCCTCAACCTTAGTCTGCCAACCTCTCGCATTATCAGAATTATTCTGCATCATCGTACTGTTATCTTGAATCTTGCCAGCTTGAATCGTTTGCGCCAAAAGTTTTAGTTCATTCGCAAATTCTGGATCTGTAATCAACTCTGTACCAAGCACCGTGCTAACCGTTTCAATAGCAGCGAGATCGCCCGATTCTACCTTTACCAAAGTCTCATCGACCGTTGGATGTTTCCCTGACAACTTGTTCTTAATTTTTTGCTATAGCTCAGGAATCTTCGCGATCGCCTCAGTCGTAAATTTCTTGGCTAGCTCACCCGCACTCGACTCAACGAATTTTTGTGCCGCTAATGCCACCAATGCCCCAGCCGTTAAAGGATCTGCCATAACCTTTACTTTTTCTCTAAATTATCAGCAATAATAACATGACCGAAAAAGTTGGTACAGGAAGAGAACCATCATTGAAGTCCCCCAGAATGAAAGGTATAGATAATTCAAATAAGAACTACAGCTTCGACTTCGCTCAGCTAGCTTACACCGATGGCTGAGCGGAGTCGAAGCCCCTCTGCAAATTATTTAAAACAACTATAGCTAATCAAGGAGTTTATTTCAACGCGATCGCTGGTAATCCTTTCAAATCTTCAAACTGATGTCGCACCAACCACGACTCCCACTCAGCCTGAATTCGCTGATTGCTAGGATTATTTCGGCGCAACAAATCTAAGACCATCAAAGCATCATACTCAAACGCTCGATAGCGTTCCCATAAAGTCAACTGAGAAGGAACATTAGCATCAACCAAAGCCACCCTTTGCAATTCACCTACCAGAAAATCATCAATGCCACGATTTTCTGGATCACAAACGATATTAAATTCCCATCTATAGCTTTGCCCTACAGCAAGCTTTTGGCTGTTAGTTTCATTAGGTAAAACTATCCGCAAAATCCCCGACTGACCTGACAAACTAAAAGTCTGTCGATAAATCGACTTGCGATCTCCATCGCGCTCGCGAATTGAGAACTGTAACTGACGCGCTGTTGTGGTCGGCACAAAAAACAGAAACGTAGGATAATCAGTCGTTGTTGTGATGAGTTTATCCGAGGTAGGAGCCAACACCTTAGGAGGGAGCGAAGAACAGTTATTACCGCGTGACTCAAAAGTATTGGTATTTATACGATTTGCAGAAGAGGAAGGGCAAATTGTGCTTAATCCTGAATAGATCCCAGATTGTACTATACGGATTTGTTTGTCAGGACAAATAACCTCTAATACCTCACCAATCTCTGGTTTCACGAGATCCTGAGCCTCTAGCACCATCTGATATCTAGCTGGTTTACTCACTCCATCACGGAGAATACTCGCCTTAGGACTAAACGACCAAATCCTGACAGGATTAGCAGCAGCCATCTCAGGCAATGACATCATCCCTAACACACCTAAACCACAACCAAATATAACGGCTTGCCAAACTCGCGATCGCTTTTGCATAGTTACTTATCCTTACTTGTATCTTTATTAGAAAACGTCTTATCCAAACGCTTATTTGCCAGTCCGTACCAGTCATCACCCTCTGGCTGAGAAAAATCCCTCGGAGTTGCGGAACTGATACATTTTGTCCAAAGCTCTAAGCCGATCGCTTGATTTTTCGGCTCTTTAGCCTCTAAAACCTGAGCTAGCAAGCAGTAAGCGGAACTGCGTTTAGAATCTAACAAGATCGCTGAACGCAGATGAACTTCTGCCTCAACATAGCGCTCCTGCATGAGCCTCACCCAGCCCATATTTTTGCGTAAATTGTAATAAACTCCTGCCTCACTAGAATTTTCTCTTGAAGTCATAGATTTAGTGCTTTCGCTCTCTTGGATACCTTGACTGAGAAAACGTACAGCCGTTCCATATTCCTTTTTGAGAATGTATAAACGCCCTAAATTATTTAATGCCTTGAGATAGGTAATCACATGATCAAATTTTTGCGGATCGCCTTGGACTGCCAACTCATACTGTACTTTCGCATTATCAAGATCATTGAGTTCTTCGTAAAGCCAGCCAAGATTGTAGCGAGCTTCCCCATAGTCAGGACGCATGGCGATCGCCCTTTCAAAATCAGCTTTTGCACTTTCTATGCGCTTATTGTTGTAATTTTCAATACCACTACGATTAACGGCGATCGCCCAGTTGGGTAAGGTAGAATTCACTCCGAATAAAACGCACAATACTAAAAAAGATAAACCGCAACTAATCTCTTGCCAAAACTGTTTATCAATCTGTAAGCTAATCAGAATTTTCTCATAGGCTTCTTTTCCTACTTTTGTAAATGCCCCACCGCCTGCCACTAAAGGTAATACGCTTTGCAACACGACAAATACTGTATTTCCAGAGGTTGCGCCACCACTTAGCAGCCTTGTCGATGTATTGAGAAGTAAACCTAAGGAAACAGCCAAAAACAGAATAGAACCAGCATTCCATAACCAATCAAATCTCTCCCATTTAGAAGAGAAAAACCACCACCAATGATTTTCAGGTGGTGCGAGAATTGATCGCCATTCGGAAAGCTTTATTAATTTGGCAATTACATTTTTTTGCTTTTTTAGCCGCTTATCTAAATCAGCGATCGCGATCAGGTCAGCAGTTAACAATTCAGAATGTTCTGAGAGTAAAGCTTGCAAATCCTCTCGCTTCATTAGGACAACTAAAACATCAGTAGATGATGGCTCTGGATCTTTGGCTTCCAGTTTCTCAAGCGCTGATTTATAACCTAAGAGAACTTGGGATACTGATTTAACCTCTGACATAGATTCATCAATAACTGGCTAGCTATTTCATAAGATTATCACAAATAAGTTGCGCTTTTCAACCACAAAAAATGTCAACAGTTATTGAGTTCTTATAGCCAAGCGATCGCTTCTTCAGTTTGAGATCTCTCCTCAGATTTGAGCCAAGGCATTAGTAATTTAGCCCTGAGCATTGCTAATTGCGATCGCGCCTTGCTCGGATCAGCATTGACGATTACTTGAATCTTTTCAAGGGTTGATGAATTTTGTCGTGGTGGTTCTTTAAGTTTGTGCCATTTTGAGATTTCGAGCATCATTGGACTGGGGCAAGTTGAGGCGATCGCTACTTGCTGCTCAAAAGTCATAATATGCTTGTATCCCTCTTCCTGTATAGGCTTTAAGGTTTCATCAGGAAATTTGGAGACTTCGGGCAAGGAGACGGGATTGATTTGATTAGGTTTTTCTTTTTTGGATTCAGGAAAAAACACTTCATTAGGATCTTTAACTGTAACAAGGCTTTCTGTAATGATTTTAGGATTTTGGAAAGTTGGCTGTTTTTCTGTTTTTTCTGATTCTGGTGCGTTGAAATCATTGCTGGTGTTTGTGTTACAGCTTTTGATTAGGGGTTGCCATAGTTTTTTGATTTCGGGTTTGTATAGGGTGGTGGGGCTGCATTTGGCGATCGCTCTAATTGCGGCGATCGCTTCGCGTACTTTGCTGAAGGCTTGAGTGCTTAATTGGGCGATGGCTTGGGTAATTCGCTCGATGGCAGTTGGTTTGTTTTCTTGTTGCTTTTGCTTTTTTTTAGTTGTGGCATTGGTTGTGAAGTTGTTTTGGTTGTTTGGTTGGCTGCCGTAGGGATAATGGGTCATCATTACGCTTTGGGCGGTATATATTGCTCTGCTTTCGATTTCTCTAGTGTGATTGGAGTATTGGTAGAATCCTTGGCAGTTTTTGGCGGTGGTGGCGATCGCTTGGGCTAGTTCGTTGGTGTCGTCAATTCCGTCAAATACGCGATGCTTGATCGCGATCTGAAATAGCATTTCGTTGGTTTGTCCTTTGCCTGTCCAGCCGATCGCAATCCTTGCTTCGATGTTGGTTCTCCATTCTGTGCCTTTGCCCTGTGGTTGAGTTTGATAGTTTTTTGGTTTTGGGGCTTTGGCTATTGCGGTTTCTAGTAGTTCTGGGTCTTGGGCGATCGCGGCTTGGATCCACAGGTTTAGAAATGTTTCTAGGGTTTGACTGTGGGGCTGGAGGTCGTCGTTGAGGATATAACTATTTTCTTGTAGGGTTTAAGCATTTGCACCACAATATTCAAACTCCTCACCACAATATCGATCCGCAAATGCTTAAACCTCGTTGCTCTCACCGATAAATTATGACTGCGTTATGAGGTTTAGGCGTAACATTACCGTTTGATGATCGCAATGATCTGCGTAAATGGTGACGATATTCTTGCGTGTAAAATTCGCTAAAATAATCCGATGCGAACTGACACGATCTTTTTTCAGTTATTTCAAACCTTTGATGGCTTGCTATTTGAGTTGGTGGGATTACCACCCGAAACAGCAGCAGGATATCGCTTTACTTCTGTGGAAATTAAGGAAAAAGCCTTTCGCTTCGATGGCATTTTCATCCCAGAAGCATTGGATAAAAATATTTGGTTTGTGGAGGTGCAATTTCAAAAACGAGCAGAATTTTATTGGGAGTTTGTTGGCGAGATATTTCTGTATTTGAGCCAATACAAGCCTGAGCAAGATTGGCAAGCTGTCGCGATATTTGCAAAGCGCAATATTGAGCCTGAAGTACCAAAACAATTTAGAACACTATTTACTGATGGACATATTGGACGGATATATCTGGATGAGTTACCAGCAAATCAGTCGTTGCATTTAGAACTAGTGAGGCTGATCGTTGCGCCGAAGAAAGAAACAGTAGCTTTAGCAAAGCGGTTGGCTGGTCAGGTGGGGCAAGTAGAGCGCGAGAGGATGATAGAATTTATTGAGACAGTTTTGCTGTACAAGTTTCCCCAAATGAGTCGAGAGGAGGTTGAAGCGATGTTTACATTAGGTGATCTCAAGAAAACAAGGGTTTATCGGGAGGCAAAACTTGAAGGCAAACTTGAGGGCAAACTTGAGGGCAAACTTGAGGGTAAACTTGAGGGTGAAAAGATTGGGACACAGCGTGGTCAAATACTAGGACTGAAGCAAGCTGTAGTAAGACTATTAACTCGGAAGTTTGGTAAGGTGACACTGAAGACGCTTAAGCGGTTGGATAAGCTATCGGCGGAGCAGTTGGAGGATTTGGCGGAGGCGGTGTTGGATTTTGAGAAGGTGGCGGATTTGGAAGCATGGTTGTCAAGTAGAAAGTAAAAAGTAGAAAGTAGGGGTTAAGCATTTGCGCCACAATATTCAAACTCCTCACAAAAAATCTCGATCGCGAAAAATGCTTAACCCTCTTTGCTCTCGCCGATCGCTTGTGGCTGCGTTGTGAGGTTTGGGCGTAGCATTACCGTTTGGAGGTTGTGGTGAAATGCCTAAATGGTGGCGGTAATGCTTCGCCCCTACGATAATTTTTACTTTCTACTTTTTCCTTTTTCCTTGCTTGGGTGAATGTTTAAAAAATTCGGGGAGATGGAGAGACAAGAAAATTTAGTGATATATTGACTTTGCGGATCGTAGGGTTTGGGATGTAATCGCGCCCAAAAGCCCCAAAACTCGCGCACTTTTTCCTTTTGCCTTTCTACTTTTTCCTTGCCAAATTATGATGCCCCATCGCAAGAAATCATCGAAACTCGCTCACTTTTTCCTTTTGCCTTTTTCTCTTTGCCTTGTTGGTGGAGTGGCGGTGAGTGAGGTGGTGCTGGCGAAAACAGCAGAGGAGCGCAAGGCGGAAGAAGATCGAATCTTAAAGTCATGTCGCGATAATTTGAATGCTCAAAAGTTTCAAGAGGGATTATTGGCTTGTCAGGGAGCGTTAGAGGATTTCAAGAAAACTGATAACTTGAGGGGACAGGGGATTGCAATTACTAATATCGGTTTTGCCTATGCCTCTCTCAATCAATATCAAAAAGCGATTGATAATTTGCAACAAGCTTTAAAGATCGTAAGGGAAGTCAAAGATCGGCGAATTGAGGCAATCTCTCTAGGGAATCTGGGAAGAGCTTACGTTTCCCTCAACAAATATGACAAAGCGATCGAGGTTTTTCTACAAACTTTAGTAATCTTACGGGAAATCAAAGATCGTCTGGGTGAGGGCAGAGTGCTGATAAGTATTGGACTTGCTTACGATGCCCTCGGCAAATATGACAAAGCGATCGAATACCAACTGCAAAGCTTAGCGATCGCGCGGGAAATCAAAGACCGTCTCGGTGAGGGAGCCTCGCTGGGAAATCTGGGACTCGCTTACCGAAAACTCGGCAAATATGACAAAGAGTTCGAGTTCCAACTGCAAAGCTTAGAAATCGCGAGGGAAATCAAAGACCGTAGAGGCGAGGGACAGTCGCTGGGAAATCTAGGACTCGCTTACACAAACCTCGGAAAATATGAAAAAGCGATCGAATACCAACTACAAAGTTTAGCGATCGCGCGGGAAATCAAAGACCGTCTCGGCGAGGGGAATGCGCTGGGAAATCTAGGACTCGCTTACACAAACCTCGGAAAATATGAAAAAGCGATCGAATACCAACTACAAAGTTTAGCGATCGCGCGGGAAATTAAAAACCGTCTCGGTGAGGGAAATGCTCTGGGAAATCTAGGAAATGCTTACTATTCCCTCGGCAAATATGACAAAGCGATCGAGAACCTACAGCAAGTATTAGCGATCGCAAGGGAAATCAAAGATCGTCTCGGCGAGGGGAATACGCTGGGAAATCTGGGTGGTGCTTACCAAGAACTCGGCAAATATGATAAAGCGATTGAGTTCAATCTGCAAAGCTTAGAAATCAAACGGGAAATCAAAGACCGTCTCGGAGAGGGAAGGGCGCTGGGAAATCTGGGTCAAGCTTACCGAAACCTCGGTAAATATGACAAAGCGATTGAATACTATCTGCAAAGTTTAGCAATCTCGCAGGAAGTCAAAAATCGTCAGGGAGAAGGGGAAGCGCTGGGGAATTTGGGACTTGTACACAGTTCCATCGGCAAATATGACAGGGCAATCAATTTCCATCTGCAAAGCTTAGCAATCGCACGGGAAATTAAATACCGCCGTGGTGAAATCAGTGAACTAAATAACTTAGCTATTGCCTACGATAACCTGAATCGAGATCAAGAAGTGATGATTTCTCTTCAGCAAGCATTGACCATTGCTAGAGAAATCGGTGATAGGAATGTCGAAGGTTATGCTCTCGCAAATCTAGGAATTGTATTATCCAGAGCCAAACGCCCCGAACTAGCGATTCTCTTTTACAAGCAATCGATCAACGTCCGCGAAGCGATTCGCAAAGACATCAAAAAACTCGATAAAGACCTCCAACAATCCTATTTAGCCACCGTCGAATCTACCTATCGCGCCCTCGCAGACATCCTTCTCCAACAAAACCGCATCATCGAAGCCCTGCAAGTCCTCGACCTCCTCAAAGTCCAAGAACTCGAAGACTACCTCAAAAACATCAAAGGCAGCGACAGATCCGCACAGGGAGTCAGACTATTAGCGCCAGAATTAGCTATTAGCGATAAGCTGTTAACCATTAACCCAGACAATAGCCAAGACATCAACAATCAACTTGCCAATCAAATTCAACAACTTCCCAAAACCGAAATCAACAAAGTTCCCGACTATCTCAACCAAATCCCACAAGGAACCGTATTACTCTATCCATTCATCTTAGGCGATCGCCTCGAAATTATCCTCTTTGCCCCCAACAACCTCCCCATCCGCCGCACCACTAAAATCTCCAAAGACCAATTAGAAACCTTAATTAATGACTTTAGGTCAGGACTCCTTGATGCTGGTTCTGAGGACTTCAAAGAGCCATCAATCCAACTCTATAACCTCCTGATTAAACCCATCGAAGCCGAACTTGTTCAATTCAAAGCCAAAACAATCCTCTATGCCCCCGATGGACAACTGCGCTACATCCCCATCGCCGCACTCTATGACGGTAAACAATGGCTAGTTGAGAAATACCAGATTAGCAACCTCATTGCCTATACCCTTTTTGACTTCTCATCCCAACCCAAAAACGCACCCAACATCCTCGCAGGAGCCTTTGGCGGAAAAGCAGGCGATCGCAAGTTTGGACAAACAGCCTTACCTGCAACCGTCAGAGAAGTCCAAGCGATCGCCAACTCTTTCCAAAACTCAGTCACCCTGATCGAAGAACAATTTAGTCGCCAAGCCATTGAATCGAAATTCAAAAACCATAATATTCTCCACCTAGCCACCCATGCCGAATTTAACACTGGTGCGCCAGACAACTCCTTTATCATCTTTGGCAATGGCGACAAAATCCGTCTCAATGAAATTACCGATTGGCAGATTCCCAATATCGATTTGATTATCTTGAGTGCCTGTCAGACGGGAGTAGGAAAACTTGGCAGTGGTGTAGAAATCTTAGGCTTTGGCTATCAGGTGCAGAAGGCAGGGGCAAAACAGGCGATCGCTTCGCTCTGGTCTGTCAATGATGATGGGACTCAAGCTTTGATGGCAGCTTTTTATCGGGAATTGCAAAAAGGTGATGTCACAGCGATTGAGGCTTTGCATAGAGCACAAGTCACCTTGATTAAATCAGACAAGTTTAATCATCCGAATTACTGGTCAGCATTTTTTGCGATCAGCAATGGCTTGTAAGTATAAGTAGCTCAACTTAATTAAACCCAAAAACCAGAGTTTGTTCCGCCCGCGTAGCAGGCGGAACAAACTTCTGGGTTTTGGGTTACTACTGAACACGGAACAAAATTGCAATTTTTCAGACTATTTTGAACGTAAAAGCATCAGATGCTCAACAGAAATTTGTATGAACTACCCAAAGATCATCGCGGCAAGTTTAGTAGCTTTAGTTCAAGCTTGTAGCACAACTTCCACAAAAGCTCTAGACAATACCCCAATATTGCAGGAATCGATCGCAGGATCTGGGAGTAAAGCTCAAGTTGCGCCTAATTCTTCTAAGAATCCAATTAATGGAAGTTCTGCCCAAAAGATAAATACTGAACAGCAAAATGCTGAAGTTGAGCAACAGAGCAATGCACCTCTACCTGTCTCCTGTGCAAAAGAGGAATACACAAGTTTCTTTGAGCAATTTGTGCGTGGCAAAGATGATCAGGGTAATGAGATTCGCTATACCTTTACATCGCCCTATGTGCAAGTTAGAGATTATCAAGATCCTAGTAAGCTTTTGGAGATGATGAGTAGGAAGAATGATGAATTTAGTATTTCTATTAGAGATTACACTTGGGTACAGCTAGTTCCATCTCAAGTTGATAATGCTCCCTATACACGCTTGAAGTTAGACATTCAGCGAGTGAATGATAAAACCTTTCGGGTGGATTACATCAAGGCGCAATACGCAGGAGTGGATGAAAAGGAGCAGCTAGTGCGAACCTATGGCGAACCCAATGCTTATATTTTTGAACATCGCAATGGTTGCTGGAATCTCACCCAAAAATTGCAATCAACTAAGCGATCGCCAAAGGATAATGCTCCGACAAGTAGCAGAGCAGCGATTGAATCCCAACTAACGCAACAAATGCCCTATGGTGATTTACGCAATATTTTACTGAAGAATGGTTGGCAACCTGTAGTTACGCCAGATTGCAAAATCAACGTTGGTGGCAAAGCGGAAGTTTGTGATCAACTGCCTGAAGTCGAGGCATGTAGTGGCGATGGATATTGCCTGATGAATTTTGCGAATCAAAGTGATGGCTCAAAGTTGACGGTTACAACCTATGGCGACTATCGCGATTGGCGCACCACAGGTCAAGAGTCGAAATTACGGGTAACACGCTGGCAATAGCTATGCGAGGTACAGAAGTTAGTTTCCCCGTCAAAGGCGGAGAAACTAACCAAACGCTATAGATGGGATTGAAGATAAAAAAATTTTCGGGTATCGTTTGTTGAGACCGCGAAAAAGCGTTTTACTAATTCAGGTTTAAGGCTATGAATAAAGGTTTGGGTATCACCATTGCGGCATTGTTAGTTGGCTTACCTATGCAGGGTGTGATCAGCGAGGCAACAATGGCTCAAGCAGTAACAGAAGACCGCAAAGTAAATGCAGATCAATTGCTTAATTTAGGGCTGCAAAAATATCAAGTTGGTCAGTTTGAGGCAGCTTTACAGGGATGGCAACAAGCCTTGGCAGTCTATCGAGCAATCAAGGATCGTCAAGGAGAAGGAAAATCGCTAGATAATCTGGGAAAAGCTTACGAGTCGCTTGGTAAATATGATGAGGCAATCGCATCGCATACAAAGAGTTTAGAAATCGCAAAAGAGCTTGGCGATCGTCGCAGCGAAGCAGAATCGCTAATCAATCTAGGTGTGGTCTATCGCTCTCGTGGTAACTATGCTCAGGCGATCGCATACCATGAACAGGGTTTAGCCATTGCCCGTGAAATTGGCGATCGCCGTGCTGAAGGCTCAGCTTTAGGTAATTTGGGGATGAATTACTATGCTCAGGGCAACTATCCGAAAGCGATCGATTATCATGAACAGCGTTTGGTGATTGCTCGCGAAATCAATGATCGCCAAGGTGAAGGCAATGCGATGGGCAATCTTGGCAACGCCTATCGCGCTCAGGGCAAATTTGCAAAAGCCATTGAATATCAAGAAAAGCGTTTAGCCATTACTCGCGAACTCAAGGAAGTACGCGGCGAAGGACAGGCTCTCGGTTTCCTCGGACTGGTGTATCGTTCCCTTGGAGACTATCCCAAATCCATCGAATATTACCAACAGAGCTTAGCGATCGCGACCAAGATTAATGATCGACTAGGTAAAGCCAAGTCTCTGGGGTACTTGGGTAATGTGTATTACGATCTAGGGGACTATCCATCGGCAATTAAATATCATCAATCCAGCTTAAAAGCTGCTCAGGAAATTAAAGATCGGCGAGGGGAAGGAAAGTCCTTAGGATATTTAGGCAACGCTTATGAAGCTCAAGGGAAATATGATGACGCGATTAAATACTACAATTCCAGTTTAAAAATTGCCCGTGAAGTTAAAGATATCCGTGGAGCAGGAAAGACATTAAGCTCCTTAGGAAGTGCTTACTATCATCTGGGAGACTATAACCAAGCGATTACCAATCATCGATCAGGATTAGAAATTGCGCGTAGTATTAAAAATCGTGATGGCGAGAGAATTGCTCTTAGTAATCTTGGTTTGACTTTCCAAAAATTAGATCAACCTGATTTAGCGATTGTTTTCTATAAGCAGTCAGTCAATGTCAGTGAATCCATCCGCCAAGATATTCGTAAATTAGATCGCGATTTACAGAATTCCTATTTAAGTAATATTGAAGGTTCCTATCGCCGCCTTGCGGATTTATTGCTGAAGCAGGGTCGCGTGATGGAAGCGCTCCAAATTCTCGATTTGCTCAAGGTACAAGAACTTGAAGACTATCTCAAAAATGTTAAAGGTAGCGATCGCTCGGCGCAGGGAGTGAGACTATTAGCACCAGAGAAGGCGATTAGCGATAAGCTATCATCAGTGAGCTTTGACAATAGCAAGGAAATCAATAGCCAACTTGCCAATCAGATCCAGAAACTTCCTAAATCAGAAATCAACAAAGTTCCTGACTATCTGCAACAAATTCCACAGGGAACTGTCCTTGTTTATCCTTTAATTTTAAGCGATCGCCTTGAAATTATTCTCTTCTCCCCAAATTCGCTACCCATTAGCCGCACTGTCCAAGTCTCAAAAGAACAACTTGAATCTCTAGTTAGCGAATTTAGGGCAGGACTGAGAGACAGTTCTTCAGAAGACTATAAAGAACCTGCGATCGCTCTTTATAAAATCTTGATTAAACCCATCGAAGCTGAACTCACACAGGTGAAAGCTCAAACTATTCTCTATGCCCCCGATGGAACTCTGCGCTATATCCCGCTTGCGGCTCTCTATGATGGTCAAAAATGGATGGCGCAAAGGTATCAAATTAGTAATCTGATAGCCTATAGCCTCTCCGACTTTTCGTCCAAGTCCAAAATCATGCCAAATATCCTTGCAGGAGCCTTTGGCGGTAAGGCAAGTGAGAAGAAGTTTGGGCAGCAAGCCCTACCTGCAACGATTACAGAAGTACAGGCGATCGCCAATACCTTCCAAAATTCCGTTGCCCTCATCGAAGACGAGTTTAGCCGCCAAGCTACGGAAGCTAAATTTAAGGACTATAATGTGCTGCACTTTGCGACCCATGCCGAGTTTAACCAAGGTGTGCCAGACAACTCCTTTATCATTTTTGGCAATGGTGACAAAATTGGTTTAAGTGAAATCGCGGCTTGGCAGATTCCCCATGTGGAATTGATTGTACTCAGTGCTTGTCAAACTGGTGAGGGCAAATTGGGAAGTGGTGTAGAGATATTAGGCTTTGGTTATCAAGTGCAAAAAGCAGGCGCAAAAACGGCGATCGCTTCTCTCTGGTCTGTCGATGATGTGGCAACGCAGGTACTGATGAAGTCTTTTTATCAAGAATTTCAAAAGGGTAATGTCTCTACGACAGAAGCTCTAAATAAAGCCCAAATTTCCTTGATTCGTTCATCAGAGTTTAATCACCCTAAATACTGGTCAGCATTTTTTGCGATCGGTAATGGACTTTAAGCGTACAACTGGTTTAATTACTGAAGAATTCAACAATTAGGTTACTAATATGGCTTCTCAAGCATTCTGTCTATTCCTCTTAACTGGGATTTGTAGCGTCGGTGGTGGTTTATCGCTGGCAATGTCACCCATGAATGTCCAAGCTCAACCAATGCAATGGCGAAAATTTGAAGCCGATCGCCTATTCAATCAATCCATTCAACAGTTTCAGTTGAGCCAGTTTCGTGAATCTTTGACATCTGCTGAGCAAGCATTACAGATTTATCAAGAAATCAACGACTACCCCAGTCAAGCCAATGTGCGCCTATTACTTGGCAATATCTCTATAATTTTTAGTCAATATGATCGCGCCATTAGTTCTTTTAAGCAAAGCCTAGAACTTGCAAGGCAATTGCAGATTACCAATTTGGAAGTGAAAGTACTCAATAATTTAGGAGCTACTTACTTTGCCTTAGGACAATATCAAAAGGCAATTGAGCATCATCAACAAGCGCTCAAAATTTCTCAAAACCTTAGCGATCGCCAAGGAGAAAGCCTCAGTCTTGGTCTTTTAGGCAATAACTATGTGGCTCTGGGACAATATCAAAAAGCTTTAGACTTCTATCAGCAATATTTAGCCGCCACCAAGAACATCGGTGATCGCCAAGGAGAAGCCTATGCTACAGGAAATATTGGTAATACTTATGCTTATTTAGGTCAATATCAAAAAGCAGTGGAATGGCTTCAGCAGAGTTTACAGCTTGTCCGAGCGATCGCAGATCGTCGTGCTGAAGCGAAAGCGCTCGAAAATCTGGGTAATGCCTATGGATACTTGAACAAACACCAGCAAGCCAATGATGTATACCAACAGGCGCTAGTCATCTATCAGCAAATTGGCGATCGCAATGGTGAAGCCACAGCTTTGGGTAATTTAGGCAATACCTTGAATAGCCTTGGACAGCACCAAAAAGCGATTGATTATCTACAACAGAACTTAGAGATTGTCCGCAATATCAAAGACCGTCAAGCGGAAGGTGCAACCTTAGGCAATTTGGGCAATGCTTACTATGCGCTCAAACAATATGAAAAAGCATTAGATTTGTATCAGCAACATCTCACAATTGTGCGGGAAATTGGTGAACGTAGGGGAGAAGCACAGGCAAATGCGGAGATTGCCGCGACTCTAGTTAATCTCAATCAAAATCACTTAGCGATCGCTTTCTACAAGTCTTCGATCAATATCACCGAAGCTATCCGTAAGGATATTCGTAATCTCGCCCAAGCCGATCGCCAATCCTATTTAACCACCGTAGCTGATCGCTATCGTCATCTCGCGGATCTATTGCTCAAACAAGGGCGAGTCATGGAGGCCTTACAAGTCCTTGATTTACTGAAGGTGCAAGAACTAGAGGACTATTTTAAAAATATCAAAGGTAGCGATCGCACGGTACAAGGGGTAAGGCTTTTAGAACCAGAGAAAGCTGTTAGCGATAAGCTATTAGCGATTAGCTTTGATAATAGTAAAAATATCAATACTCAATTATCTAATCAGATTCTGCAACTCCCCCAAACCGAAATCAATAAAGTTCCCGACTATCTCAAACAAATTCCCAAGGGAACTGTATTACTCTATCCATTCATTTTAGGCGATCGCTTAGAAATCATCCTCTTTTCATCGCAGAATCTCCCCATCCAGCGCACCGTCAATATAACTAAAGATAAATTAGAAGCGTTAGTTGCCGAATTCAAATCTGGGCTGATCGATGCTGGCTCTGAAGACTATAAAGAACCTGCAATTGCGCTCTATAAGCTATTAATTAAACCTATTGAGACAGAACTAAGTCAAGCTCAGACAATCCTCTATGCCCCTGATGGCATTTTGCGCTATATTCCCCTAAGCGCTCTCAATGACGGCAAGCAGTGGATTGGTGAAAAATATCGCATTAGCAACCTCATTGCCTATACCCTTTCCGACTTCTCTCCGAAACCTAAAACGCAGCCACGGATTCTCGCAGGAGCCTTTGGTGGTAAAGCGGGAGCCAAAAAATTTGGACAACAGGGCTTACCTGCTACGCTCAAGGAAGTAATAGCGATCGCCAATTCATTTCAGGATTCGATTACTTTAATAGAGGATGATTTTAGCCGTGCCAATACTGAAGCCAAATTCAACAGCTACAATATTCTCCATTTTGCAACCCATGCTGAGTTTAATGACGGTGTGCCTGAAAATTCGTTCATCATCTTTGGCAATGGTGATAAAGTCCGCTTGAACGAACTGACCAATTGGCAGATTCCCAATGTGGAATTAATTGTCCTCAGTGCCTGTCAGACTGGGGTTGGCAAACTCGGTAGTGGTGTGGAAATACTAGGCTTTGGCTATCAGATTCAGAAAGCTGGTGCAAAACAGGCGATCGCTTCTCTCTGGTCTGTTGATGATGCAGGCACACAAGCACTCATGGAAGCATTTTATAAGGAACTTAAAACAGGTAATGTTACGACTGTCGAAGCATTGCACAGAGCGCAAATTTCACTGATTAAGTCATCGCAGTTCAATCATCCTAAATACTGGTCAGCATTTTTTGCGATCGGGAATGGGTTGTAGACAGTATGCGATCACGATTACTTTTTGGGCTTCTGAGGCTTTTTATTCGATAGCTTTTGTAGTTTCTGCACTTGCTTAGTGGTCAGTCCAGTCAGTTGGGCTACGACATCTACAGCAATATTAGAACGCAGCATATTGAGGGCAATTTGATTAGTTGCTTCAGCTTTGCCTTTAGCCTCACCTTTGGCTAAACCTCTAGCCTCACCTTCAGCTAAACCTTCATGTAATATTTCTTGATAAATTACTGATTCTTTCATGATGTCGCTCCTGAGTAATCTTTGGATGATTTCTTTGCTTAGGGCTATACCAGATATTATAGCGGTCGAGGCTGCGACGTTACTTTGGAGTTGCTTGTCGGTAATATTTGCAATTTGTCTCGCTACTTGTCTTAGGGTTTCTTCGGGGGCGCTGGTTTGGGTTAGTGCCGCAAAGGGTAATAGTCCTTGATATTGCTGAAATATTTCTGTTGGTTGTTCCCATAGTCTGATCACATGGAAGTTATGGATTAGTTCTCCAAGGTCAAATGTGGTTTCATGGACTAGGTGCGATCGCGAGGGGCTGAGATAAATGACGACTTGATGGACTTTCCTTTCGGGATATTTGCGATATAGCCGTAGTCGGTAGTCGGTCATGCGGAAGGGGATATTTTTATTTGGCTCGGTCTGAAATTCGATGTGTAGGATGATTTCATCGGATTCGAGAAATATTACTGAGTCGGCGCGAATTGGTTCGACTGTGAGTTCGGATTGTTCGATTTTGGTTAGGGTGATGGGTTTGCCTAGTAGCCAACTGGCAAAGTCGGTGGAGTAGCTTTCTGCGAGAAATTTACAGACGTTATCGATCATTGCAGGGTTTGATCATTTCACAAAAATTAAGTAGCTAGGCATAAGAAAACTTAAAAAGCTTAGGTTGAGATCCCCGACTTTTTTTGTGAATTTGCAAATAGTCTTTGCTAGCTTAGAAAAAGTCGGGGATCTGTGCATTTACAGGTTTCTTTTGACGATCTACTTTATATCACCTAGTAGATAGTTTCGATTTTGGGTTGGTTATGTTTTTTGTAACGAATAGCTGTTTTGGGGAATATCGCTTTATGCTGGCTGGTATGCAACTGCGGGTTTTGATGTAAACGTGAGGATGTGGGCGATGAATAAGGTGATCGGTATCACAATGTTGACTTTTTTATCTTATGGGCAAGTGCAGATAGTGATGAGTGAGAGCGCCCAAGCACAAACGACTCAAGCCCGCAAAGCAGAAGCAGATCGGCTGTTGCAACAAGGAATTCAGCAATGCAAAACTGGACAGTGCGAGGCAGCTATGCAGTCATTTCAGAATGCACTGAATATCTATCGGGAAATCAAAGACCGTCGCGGCGAGGGAAAGGCGCTGGGAAATCTGGGAATCGCTTACGATGCCCTCGGCAAATATGACAAAGCGATCGAGTTCCAACTGCAAAGCTTAGCCATCAAGCGGGAAATCAAAGACCGTCTCGGTGAGGGAAATTCGCTGGGAAATCTAGGAAACGCTTACGATGCCCTCGGCAAATATGGCAAAGCAATCGAGTTCCATTTGCAAAGCTTAGCAATCGCGAGGGAAATCAAAGACCGTCTCGGTGAGGGAAATTTGCTGGGAAATTTGGGAAACGCTTACGATGCCCTCGGCAAATATGACAAAGCGATTGAGTTCCATCTGCAATACTTAGCGATCGCGAGGGAAATCAAAGACCGTCTCGGTGAGGGGAATTCACTGGGAAATCTGGGAAATGTTTACTATGCCCTCGGCAAATATGACAAAGCGATCGAGTTCCAACTGCAAAGTTTAGCGATCGCGAGAGAAATCAAAGACCGTCTCGGTGAGGAAGCAGCGCTGGGAAATCTGGGAGGTGCTTACATGTCTCTCGAAAAATATGACAAAGCAATCGAGTTCCAACTGAAAAGATTAGCAATCGCGCGGGAAATCAAAAACCGTAGGGGTGAGGGGAATTCGCTGGGAAATCTGGGAATCGCTTACGATGCTCTCAGTAAATATGACAAAGCGATCGAGTTCCATTTACAACGATTAGCGATCGCGCGCGAAATCAAAGACCGAAGTGGCGAAATGTATGGGCTGAATAATTTAGCTGTTGCCTACGGAAAACTAAATCGAGATCGAGAAGCAATGATTTCTTATCAACAATCATTGACCATCGCTAGAGAGATCGGCGATAGAAGCACCGAAGGTTTAGCTCTCTCAAATCTGGGAATTGTATTATCCAAAGCAAAACGCCTTGAACTAGCAATTCTCTTTTACAAACAATCGATCAACGTCCGCGAAGCGATCCGCAAAGACATTCGCAAACTCGATAAAGATATCCAAAAATCCTATTTAGAAACTGTTTCTAGCAGCTATAAACGTCTTGCCAACCTCCTAATTCAGCAAGATCGCATCATGGAAGCCCTCCAAGTCCTCGATCTCCTCAAAGTCCAAGAACTCGAAGACTACTTCAAAAATATCAAAGGCAGTGACAGATCGGCGCAAGGTGTCCGACTGTTAGAACCAGAGAAAGCGATGAGCGATAAGCTATTAGCGGTTAGCTTTGAGAATAGTCCTGAAATTAACAGCCAACTTGCTAAGCAGATCCAACAACTTCCCAAATCCGAAATTAACCAAGTCCCCGAATATCTCAACCAAATCCCACAGGGCAACGTCCTGCTCTATCCCTTCATCTTAGGTGACAGACTGGAAATCATTCTCTTTGCACCCAATACATTACCAATTCATCGCACAGTTGCCATCAAACAAGATGAGCTAACTGCTTTAATTACAGCACTCCGCTCAGTACTGCCAGATCAATATTCAGAAGACTTTCGAGAACCATCGCAAAAACTCTATAAATTGCTGATTAAACCCATCGAAAGCGAACTCATCAATAATAAAACCACCACTATTCGCTATGCTCCTGATGGTATTTTGCGATATATCCCCATCGCTGCTCTCTATGACGGTAAACAATGGCTAGTAGAGAAATATCGGATTAGTAATCTCATCGCCTATAGCCTTAGTGATTTTAGTCCTCAGACTCAAATAGAGCCAAGCATTCTCGCGGGAGCCTTTGGCGGTAAAGCAGGCGAGAGAAAATTTGGACAGGAACCATTACCTGCGACAATTGCCGAAGTTCGCATGATCGCTAAAACATTACCCAACTCCAACACCCTCGAAGAAAATGCCTTTAGTCGTCAAGCCACAGAAAGAGACTTAAAACAGCACAGCATTCTCCACCTTGCGACCCATGCCGAATTTAACACAGGTAGTCCCGACAACTCACGCATCTTCTTTGGTAATGGCGATATCCTCAAGTTGCGCGAAATCTCTGACCTATCCCTGCAAAATATTAACCTAATTGTATTGAGTGCCTGCCAAACGGGTTTAGCGGGATATAGTGATGGGATTGAAATTTTGGGCTTTGGTTATCAAGTTCAAAAAGCAGGGGCAAAACAGGCGATCGCTTCGCTTTGGGCTGTCAATGATGAAGGTACTCAGGCTTTGATGGAAGCATTTTATCGTGAACTCCTAAGTACAGGACAAAAATTTAATGGAGTTAAAGAAGGCTTGAGAATTGAGATGTAAGTCAAAGATGATGTGACGAAGGAAATCAAAACCAAGGCGAAAAATGCTTTTAGGAAGACGACCGTGTTTTTTAGGCTTGAGGGGATTTAGTTGAGCCAACCAAAGCCCAGAAGAAAAAGCCCAACATAAAGCCAGAGTAAGCAAAGCAATTAGTTTGGAAAGACGTTCAGGATCTTGAAGATGAGTGGACTCCAAACAAAAGCCACGGGTTTTAAAGCACCCGAATAAAGTCTCAATAGCCCAACGCTTAGCATAGTCAGCAATAGCCGTATCAGGGTCATGAGTCGTCGCGACAATTAATAAATCGCCATCATCAAGACGCATAGCGGCTATACGAAGCCAATGGTTCCAAACCTTTCTGGGCTTGGACAATACTTTGGACTGACCAACTTGGAGGTCTTGAAAACAAATGTCGGCACGCAGTTTTTTCTGCCCGTCATTGAGCAAAGTATTTTTACGGCGGATACGAAAACGGTTACATGGTTCACACAACAAGTAATCTAACCAATCCTCACCGACAAACTCTCGGTCTGCACTCAAAAAGTCGATTTTGCGGTCTCCAAATATTTCCAGAAATCGATTACACAATTCACAGCGCTCACGGGTGTTTGAGTTACCTTTTTTGTCCAGCATCATCCATACCAACGGGAATGCAATACCGTAATGCACTATTCCCAATGTCAGCACATTAAACACGGTTTTACCGAATTCCCAATCGGTGCGGTCGATAGAAATTACCCAAGGTTCGGGATTTGCATGACTTTGACGACCATGAGTGCGATCTTTTCATAGTCCACTTCAAAGTCTCGAAAAAATCTCTGTAACCTCTTATAGTGTGATTCGACTTTGGCATAACCACTAAATCCTGTGGCAATTTCAGCTAGGTTTACTGTCTTTACTCGCATTAGCGCGATCAAGAACATGGACACAAAGGCTAGTCTTGCTCTATTCCATTGCAGATGTTGCTGCAACTTTTCTCGGAATAGGTTAATCTCTTTCATAGGGGTTTTATTTACGATGTGGTTATCTTTTATAAAACCCCTCCCTGCCTACTTTTGCAACTTTTTGTCCTGTACTAAGCGTGAACTCAAAAAAGGCGATGTTACACCCACTGAGGCTTTGCGTAGGGCGCAAGTTGCTCTGATTAAATCAGCAAACTATAGTCACCCTAGCTACTGGTCAGCATTTTTTACGATCAGTAATGGACTATAGCAACGGTAATTGTATAGAAGGTTTGCGTGGCAAACCTTCTATACAATTAGCATAAGAAAAAGCCTTGCTTAGCAAGGCTTTTTCTTATGGTTTATCTAGCAGGAGGTAGAGAAACAGGAGGCTTCTGGCTAATGTTAGTTTCTTCTCTAGCTTTTTCTTTTTTGCGAATATCGCGACGCTTCCAATACTCTTGGAGGTTTTCCATGTAGACATAGAAAACAGGCGTGATGTAAAGCGTGAGCAACTGGGAGAATAGCAAACCGCCAACTACAGCTAAACCTAAGGCTCGGCGAGATTCTGCACCTGCACCAATACCGAGGGCGATCGGTAAGGTTCCCATTAAGGCAGCGAGGGTGGTCATCATGATCGGACGGAAGCGTACTAAACATGCCTCGTAGATTGCATCATAGGCGGTACTGCCTTGTTTACGAGCACCGATCGCAAAGTCCACCATCATAATCCCGTTCTTTTTGACGATTCCTACTAAAAGAATCACACCGACAAAGGCGTAAACATTGAGTTCACTACCGAAGATCAATAACGTGAGCAACGCACCAAATCCTGCGGAGGGTAAGCTGGTGAGAATCGTAATTGGATGAATGAAGCTCTCGTAGAGAATCCCTAAGACAATGTAGATGACGAGAATTGCGGCTAAGAGCAACAGTCCTAAGCCCTGTTGCGAGTCTTGGAATACTTGGGCTGTCCCTTGGAATTTTCCTGAAGCAGTGGCGGGTAAGGTTTCTCTAGCAAGACTTTCAATTTTACCGACGACATCACTAAGGGAAATCCCCGGTTTGAGGTTAAAGGAAATTGTGACCGCAGGTAACTGCGATAGGTGATTCACCGATAGCGCCCCTACAGTCTGTTTGAAGGAGGCAAATGTACCGAGGGGAACTAGTTGTCCATTACTCGATCGCACCGATAGCAATTCCAGAGATTGCAAATCCTTTTGATATTCGGGCATGACACCCATAATCACAGCATATTGGTTATCAGAGCCATAGATCGTCGAGACTTGACGGGTGGAATAGGCATAGGATAGGGCTGATTCGATTTGGCTAGCGGTGATGCCTAATGCCGAAGCGCGATCGCGATCGATTTCAACGGTAACTTGAGGATTCTTGATCTGCAAATCACTACTGACATCTTGGAGACTGTCGAATTGGCGGAGCTTTTTCTCTAGTTCAGGTACAGTGCCATAAAGTTTTTCAATATCAGTATCAGAGATAGTGTATTGATACATTGCCTTAGTAATTTGTCCACCAAGGCGAATCGTGGGTGGATTTTGCAAGAAACAGCGAATACCCGCAACCTTTGCCAATTTGGGACGCAGTTCTTGAATGATTTGGTCAACACTGCGCGATCGCTTACTACGTTCTTTTAACCGCATAAATAAGCGTCCGTTGTTAGGCAAAGAGATAAATCCCGAAGCCCCAACCGTCGAGTTAATCGCTTCGACATCGGGGTCTTTGCTGACAATATCGGCGATTTTTGCTTGCAGCTTAGACATATCCTCATAGGAGATGCCTTGGATGGCTTCGGTGGTAATCAATAGCTGGTTAAGATCGTCATTGGGAATGAATCCCTTCGGTACTATCCCAAACAGGACAACTGTGGCAATTAAAACGGCTACGGAAATCGCTGAAGTGACACGGTGATATTTGAGCGCCTTCCGCAAACTCCACGCATAAAAGCGCTGGAAGAATCCCCCATCATTGTCATGATGACCATTGCTACCGTGACCATTATTGTGACCATTCAGGTTTTCGTGACCATGACCATTGCTAACAGTGAGATCATCAATCCCATCATCGCCAAGAACCTCTGTATGATTAGTGGGAATTGGTTTACCACTATGGGGCGCATGTTTGAGAAAGCGACTGCAAAGCATCGGGGTCAAACTGATGGAGACAAATCCTGACACCAGAATGGCGACACTAATGGTGACGGCAAATTCCTGAAATAGGCGACCGATAATGCCAGCCATAAACAGAATCGGAATAAATACCGCCACCAGTGAAATCGTCATCGATAGCACCGTAAAGCTGATCTCTTTAGAACCATCGATCGCTGCTTGATAGGGCGATTTACCCATTTCTAGGTGACGGACAATATTTTCCAGAACAACCACAGCATCATCGACCACAAAGCCTACAGATAGGGTCAATGCCATCAAAGAGAGGTTATCGAGGGAATAGCCCAGTTTATACATCACCCCAAAGGTGGCGACGATGGACAATGGCACGGCAACGCTGGGAATCAAGGTAGCGTAGAAATTCCGTAGAAATAGGAAGATCACCATGATCACAAGGGCGATCGCTAAGAGTAAGCTGAACTGCACATCTTCAACGGAATGGCGTACAGAGATCGAGCGATCGTATAGAATTTCCATATCGATCGCCGCAGGAATCTGTTCGCGGAAAGTGGGTAGTAACTTCTCTAAAGTCTCCACAATCGCCACAGTATTTGTCCCCGGTTGACGTTGAATCGAGAGCACAATACCCCTTGTGCCGTTATACCAAGTGGCAAGGCGATTGTTTTCCACGCTGTCGGTGACATTGGCAATCTCGTTCAAGCGCACAGGCGCACCATTGCGATAGGCGGCAATGAGCTTACCGTAGGAAGCAGCATTTTCCAGACCCGCATTGGTATCAATGGTCAAGGTGCGATTTTCGCCATAGAGGGTTCCCGTTGGCTGATTAGAGTTACCCTGCGCGATCGCTGTAGCAACCTCATCAATCCCAATACCTTTCGTTTTTAATGCTTGCGGATCGAGTTCAATCCGCACCGCATATTTTTGAGAACCTTGGACGGTAACGAGTGCGACCCCATCGACGGTGGATAACCTCTGCGCTAGTAAGTTCTCCGCATATTTATCAACTTCCGCTAGGGTCAGCACATCGGATTTGAGAACAATAAAGAGAATCGGCAGATCGGCAGGATTGACCTTACGATATTGGGGCGGATTGGGGAGGGTCGGTGGCAATTGCCTTGCAGCTTTAGCGATCGCGGCTTGGACATCCTGTGCGGCTCCGTCAATTTGGCGATTGAGGTTAAATTGCAAAGTAATCGTGGTATTGCCAAGGGCGCTGCTGGAGGTCATCGAGTCCAAACCTGCGATCGAGGAGAACTGCTGCTCCAACGGTGTCGCCACCGAAGATGCCATCGTTTCAGGACTAGCCCCCGGTAATGTCGCTGTCACGCTAATCGTGGGGAAATCCACCGTTGGCAAATCACTAATCGGTAATAGGCGATAACTGACAAACCCAAAAATGAGAATCGCCAGCATGACGAGGGTAGTCATGACAGGACGACGAATAAAGGGTTGAGTAATGTTCATCGGGAATGGGGGATTGGGAATGGGGGATTGGTGGAAAATCGCAATTATTTTTTGTCTTTCTTCTCTTGTTGATCGCCTTTTTCAGGTTTATCCTTTTTCTCAGAATTCTGATTTTGAGCTTCTTTGATCTCAACCTTGGCATTGGGTGAGAGGGCAAATTGACCATCGACCACTACCTTCTCACCAACCTCCAAACCACTAGCGATCGCTGATTCATTACCAACAGCATTAGCTACCTTGATTTGGCGAATCTCTACGGTGTTATCAGCTTTGACAACATAGACAAACTGACCTTTCTGCCCTGTTTGGATCGCCTGCGTAGGGATAGAAAGTGCATTCTGTTCTTCTGTCAATTTGAGAATGACATCCACGCGCTGACCGGGCGCAATGCGATCGTCTAGGTTGGCAAAGGTTGCCTTCAGTTGGACAGTGCCTGTAGTCGCATCAACCACACTATCAATAAAAGTCAGTTCTCCTTCCACAGGCTTTTTATCATTGCTAACGAAAGCTTGGACTTTGAGTTTGCTCCGTTTCTGATATTGCTTTACCTGAGCGAGGGACTTTTCGGGAACTGTGAAAGTTACATAAATTGGTTTAACTTGCACAATTGTTACCAATGGGGCATCAGCATCAGCCTTGACTAAATTGCCCTGATTCACCTTCAGACTACTTACTCTCCCATCTACAGGTGAATAAATTTCTGTATAGGAAAGTTGCACTTTGGCATTGTCGATTAAAGCTTCCCCTGCGGCGAGGTTTGCTTGAGCGGCGGCGATATCAGCTTTAGTAGATTCGGCTGCGGCTACGGTGGTATCGATCGCACTGCCTGAAGCATTTACATTTGCTTGAGAGACACTGGCATTGGTACGAAACTGCTCAGCTTGGGTACGACTAATTGCACCTTCAGCATAGAGACTGTCATAGCTTTTGCGTTGAAAATCGGCAAACTGTAGCTGGGCAGCATCGCGATCTTTGTTGGCCTTTGCCTGAGCAATGGTGGTTTCCGCACGGACTTGATTGGCAATCGCCTGTTGTAACTGAGCTTGATTACGCGCTTGTGCAGCGATCGCCTGTTGTAATTGAGCTTCTAGGGGACGTGGATCGATCCGAAATAGCAAATCTCCTTGCTTAACATCCTGTCCATCCCGAAAGCCTACCTCAATTAACTGTCCGCCAATCCGTGACTTTACCGCCACAGTGGAATAAGCCTCTACTACACCCGTACTGCGAATCTGGATGGGAAGAGTTTTTTGAACGACGGGGGCAACAACGACTGGCACAGCAGGACGAGGCTTCTCCTTGCCAGATTCGGCTTGAGATGAACCACAAGCAGTAAGCAAACTAGGGGTTCCTATCGAAACCGATATTAATATTAATGCTGATAAGAGAGGATACCGCATAGGTTTCAAGCGATCGTGATGATTGGGACTTATGCAAATGAAATCTACATAATTTGGGTAGATTCTGCTGTATGGTAATTGTTAACTTATCTAACTGTTAGTAGTACTACATTAATACATCTTTAGCGTCAAGATGAATGCATCACATAATTTGATTTCTCCACAACTGCCTACTTCACAATTATCAGCGTTATCATCGAGATTGGCTTGTGCTGCTAAGGTTGTGGATATTGTCCCTGCGGTGATGCAGCATATCTATACTGAAGTGCGCCAACAGAAATCTTCTTTTCTCACAATTCCACAGCTACGTGCTCTAGCCTTTTTGCAAACCAATTCCTGTTCGTCGCTCACAATCCTTGCTGAGTACTTGGGTGTGACGAGTGCATCTGCTTCTACGATGGTTGAGCGCCTAGTCCAAAAAGAATTTATTACCCGTACTGAGCATCCCACCTTGAGACGACAGATTGTACTTTGCCTGACGATCGCAGGGGAGGCGCATTTACAACAAGTTCGTCAAGTTACTAGCGATCGCCTTGCTGATAAGTTGGCACATCTACCGCCAGAGCAGCTCACTCATCTCATCAAGGGGCTAGAAGAACTCAGTCAGATATTTCGCTAGAGCGCCTTAATTGCCTATTTGGACTTGCTATCCAAAACATCAGGGCTAAGTAGCTGGGCATAATTAAAAACCAGAACCAAAACCTGTGGCGCACGCTGCGCGTGCGCCACAGGTTTTGGTTTTTTATATTTAATTGCACCCACCAACTTACTCATGTTTTGAGTTTCGTTCTAACAATTCGGGAGCGCTTATTGTTAAACTGGCAAGATATCTGACCATCTACTTCCTGCACCATGACCTGCCCAGTTCCCAAAGAGCAACAACCACTAAATGAATATATCGAGCTGAAAGAAGCTTTCTTTTATCGTTGGGCAAAGCTGGCGCGATCGCAATATCTGCGTGTATTAGCACTGATGTGGCTAGGATTTGTAGTTCTATTTTCGCCCGTTGCCATGAGCATTGAGTCGCCCAGTCGGCATTTATGGCAATTTATATGTGTGGCAAGTATTGGCGGCGCAGTGGGGTTAATTTTGCCAGTGCTGTTGTTGCTATCAGGCTGGAGTCATGTGAAGCAACGCCTTGATAGTCCTAAGATTTTCTACGAAGAATCGGGTTGGTACGATGGGCAGACATGGGAAAAGCCCGAAGCAGATTTAGCCAAGGATCGCTTACTGGTTGCTTATGAAATTAAGCCTGTGATGACGAGGTTACAAAAAACCCTGTTAGGCATAATTGTTTTTCTGGCTTTAGGTATCAGTTCTCTCAATATTTTCGGCTAGTTGTTATCCTTCATAATCGCAAAATAAAAATGGTGACGCTTTGCGTCACCATTTTTATTTTGCGATTTCACCCCTATGTAGTATGTCAATTCCGCCCCATAGGGTGAAGTTAATTGTGGAAAATATGACTTAACATATGTTTACAATAAAGCAAGACTAAATAGTAAAGCGACGAAAACCCTTTAAAGCTCATATTTAAATGAAGTATTGAAGGTTTTCTAGCTTAAAAAGCTGCGAGGTAAGGGAATATGACTGTTTTAGATCGATATTTTGAGCTTTCTGATCGCGCCACTGCTGATGAAGAAGCATTTCATGAGTTGGTAGAACTGTTTGCTGAAGAGGCTGAAGTACAGCCTGCGGGGGCGCGTAAGGTCGTTGGCAAAGATGCGATCGCTAATTTATATCGCCAGTTTTTCCAAAGTTATTCAGGAATGCAGCGTGTGTGGACGACCAGAAGGACGGAAAATGGACTAGAAGCTATTTGGGCGATCGCAGGCAAGCGTGATAGTGGTGAACTATTTGCGATGCAGGGAAGGCATATTGCCGAAGTCGATGCCCAAGGCAAAATCTACGCCTTAGAAGTTCATGTCTCCAAAGCTAATTAATTCATCTCCCGAAGCATATCTTGACAGTTTTGATAAGTTTGGTATTCATCTCGGTTTAGAACGAATTCAACAACTGCTCGATGCTTTAGGAAATCCCCATCAACAAATTCCCGTGATTCATGTCGCAGGCACAAATGGAAAAGGTTCTGTTTGTGCTTTTTTGCTGTCAATTTTGCAGGCGGCGGGTTATCGCGTTGGGCGTTATACTTCGCCACATCTGATTGATTGGCGTGAAAGAATTACGATTAACGGTGAATGGATTCGCGATCAGGATTTGCTAGAGGCTCTGCAACAAGTGGCAGCCGTGATTAATCCTGAATTTCCACCCACGCAGTTTGAAGTGATTACGGCGGCGATGTGGTGGTACTTCGCTGCCCAAAAAGTCGATATTGCGATCCTAGAGACAGGATTAGGCGGGAGATTAGATGCCACCAATGTCTGCGATCGCCCTTTAGTTTCTGTCATTACTTCCATTGGTCTCGATCATTGTCAGCAGTTGGGCAATACCTTAGGTGCGATCGCTTCCGAAAAAGCAGGCATCATCAAACCTAAATGTCCTGTCGTCATTGCCGAGAATGATGCTGAGACGATCTCGGTTTTGCAAGCAAAGGTAACAGAATGTGAGGCTCCTGTAACTTGGGTAAGTTCGGCTCAGCCTACAGCGACAGGGGCAATCTATCAAGGCTTTGAGTATCCTTTGTCATTATTGGGAAATCATCAGTTAATTAACTCCGCAGTGGCGATCGCCACAATTCAATCCTTGCGAAATCAGGGTTGGGAGATTAGTGATGCGGCGATGCGTACAGGCTTGGCTAATACGCAATGGTCAGGGCGATTGCAATGGATCGAGTTTAATCTTGATGGCAAGTTCCATAAAATCCTGATTGATGGAGCGCATAATGTGGCGGCGGCAGAATATCTACGGCAATTTGTCGATGAGGCTTTTCCCCATCGGCATAAACGTTGGGTCATAGGTATTCTGAATACAAAAGATCAAGCGGGAATTCTCAAAGCGCTTTTAGCTCCTGATGATTTACTTTTTCCTGTCCCTGTACCTAGCGCTGCAACTACTTCACCAGAGGATTTAGCTCAAATGGCATCTTCTATGGTTAGGGTTAAACCGTATCCTTATGCAAGTTTAACTTTAGGACTAGCAGCCGCTTTTGAGGATCAGCAAAATGATGTCGTTATTCTCTGTGGTTCTTTATATCTAGTAGGTGAGTTTCTCAGTCAAGTAGCAAGTACTTAGCTTTTCTCAATCAAACTTCTTATCGACATAGTAAGCGATGTTTTGGGAGGTCATTTCTTGGGGCTATGAAATATATCGCCAATCTTACTAAGAAAAGCATCGTAAAGGGTAGCTTGCTTTAGAACTGCCAGAATAATTTTCTCAAAGGATTGACCTTCCATTTGTCCAGATGCTTTGAGTACAAAAATTACGGCGATAACCATCAACAGAATAATTGAAAACATCGCTATGACTAGCTGTGTAATATTTAGAATCCCTGCAAAGGTAAGTACCAAAAAAGCCGTAGTTGAAAATAGAAATCCAAAGGAAATTGATGCAGCAATTACTGAGGGAAGTTGAACTTCTTGAGATTTAGGTGTATTTTCGGGCTGAGGCTTTTCAGGTGGTGTCATAACAGTTGACTGTTGATTGCTGTTGTAGATATTAACAGTTACAGGAGGCTGTGGTTGCCCACTGCTCCAATCTCGTTCTCGATAGTCTTCTTTTGAATGCGATCGCCTATCTTCGATGCCTTCGATCAGTTCGCGGATATTGTAACTGTGATCGGCTTCTTCAGGAAAACAGGTTATCTCACCGCGCTCTAATTGTTTGAGTAGATGTTTGTAACTGGCAGTACCTTGGGGCTTATCTGGTAAACCGATACGCTCATCGGGAGTGAGTTTTGGGCAGTCGTGAATGTCGTCAAATTTGTCGCGGATCACGGAGAGAAAATTATGGCGGGTGTGGGGATTGCCAGAGATGCGGATAAAGATTTTCGCGTCTTCGAGATCGGCTTTGATGTAGGCGAAGTTGCCTGTATCGGAGGCGAGGATTACGCCTGTACGCCAGTAGGTGCGGCTGTTGGTGCGGGCGATCAGTTTGTGTGCCTTGACGATGAAACGGGAAATGACGCTATTGGGTAGGACTTTATCGTAGCGATATTCAAATCTCAGGCAGTCGTCCCATGTGCCTGTGTGGGGTTCCTCTTTGGGTAGTAAATCGGGAATGAGATATTCGGGATAGTCGCGATCGCGGGAGTTTTCCATTGCAAAGCATAGCTCAAACTTTTCCATCATGCTGAGAATGAATTTACGCGCTTCTGCGGTGGTATAGCAATCCTGTTCTTTGCGAGATTTGGGCTGAAAGATGCGCTCTGTGTCTTGCCAATGCAATACGCCATGATGTTCCGTCATCAAGAGGTTATCGTTAATGATTTTGTATGCGGCGACTGTAATCCACTCGGGATTAAGAACGTTGGTATCTTTGAGGCGTTTGTCATCAGAGAAGTTGAGAACGATGCCAAGTTCATGCAGGAGACGGACGAGGGTATGGCGTGATGATTCTCTAGTGATGCCCGTTTCGATGCATTTTTGTTCGTATTCCTGATAGGTGATGTAGTCGCGATCGTCTTGTTCCAGTTTGTCCTTGAGATTTAGCCATTTGACGGGAATGGGATCGAAGACATGAGGCATTTCGTTAGCGATGATTTCGGTAATTTGTTGTTTGAGTTCGCTAATCCCTAATCCTATGGCGCAGGATGTGCCGATAAAGCCTTTGATGTTGAGATATTTGGTTTGCAAGCCGTGGCGATCGAGGTCGAGGGGATGGTCATCGATTTTATTGCCGACAATTATCACGGGGGCTTTATTTCCCAGACTTTCAATCAGTTTCAGCCAATATTCGATGCGATTGGCAAGTTCGTCTTCGCGGGTGTTGATGACCAATAGATAGAGGCTGCGCTCGGTGAGAAAAAACTGATGAGTGGCGTGCATGATTTCCTGTCCGCCAAAGTCCCAGACACGCAGTTTCACCTGTTCATTTTTGGCTGTAATCTGCCAATCCCGAATATTAATGCCATCGGTTTTGCGTTCGGCTGCATCAAATTGATTGTCGAGTAAGCGCTTGACTAGTGAGGTTTTGCCTACAGTTCCCTGTCCAACTAAAATCACCTTCGCTTCGTTTAATGGCTGTCTTTCTCGCTCCAGCCAAAAATCGAAAATTGCTTTTGGGTTATTATAATCATTGAGAATCTCTGTTGGAATTGATAAAGGATTTTCTCGTAAATCCAATTGCTTCAGATTTGCTAAATTAGCGATAGCATCTGGAATCGATGTGATTTGGTTTCTAGACAGGTAGAGTGTAGTCAGATTTACTAAGTTAGTGAGATCAACCTCTGGTATCACAATAATTTGATTGTTATATAGAGAAAGCGTTTTCAGATTTGCTAATTGGGTGATCACCTCTGGAATCGTGGTGATTTTATTATTAGAGAGATTCAACGTAGTAAGTTTTGACAATTGAGCGATCGCCTCTGGTATCTCCGTGATTTGGTTGCTATGAAGGTTAAGTGTAGTCAGATTTGATAATTGGGCGATCGCCTCTGGTATCTCCGTGATTTGGTTACCCCAGAGGTAAAGCTTAGTCAAATTTGATAATTGAGCGATCGCCTCTGGTATCTCTTTGATTTGGTTTAAATTGAGGTAAAGCTTAGTTAGATTTGATAATTGTGTGATTGCTTCTGTTATCTCTTTGATTTGGTTTCCAAAGAGGAAAAGCGTAGTCAGATTTGATGATTGTGTGATTACCTCTGATATTTCCGTAATTTGGTTGCTAGAGAGGTTAAGTGTAGTCAAATTTGATAATTTGGCGATCACCTCTGGTATCTCCGTAATTTCGTTGAGATGGAGGTCAAGTTCCGTCAAATTAGCTAAATAGGCAATCGCGTCTGGTATCTCCGTAATTTGGTTGTATGGAATATGTAGTTTTTTGAGATTGGTTAATTGGAAAATCTCTTGAGGAATAGCAATTAAACGATTTCCTTTTATTTCTCCTTTCCCAAAATCCAACTTACCTAAAATTAACTTTTCCAGACTTTGCAACCGTCCAATTTCGCTAGGCAATTCTTCCAGATCGTTCCCCGATAGATCGAGTTCTGTCCAGCACTCACGCTCCGCTTGGGCGATTATTGCCAATAACTCTGCATCTGTCATAAATTCAAGGAAAAAGTAGAAAGGAAAAAGGAAAAAATTAGAAAGTGATGATTTCTAAGCCACGATTTTTGACCAGATGTAACAACTTTAGCGCAGTTCCACTAGGTCGCTTCTGCCCGATTTCCCACTTCTGCACCGTAGACACACTCGTATTTAGCAAAGAAGCAAATACCGCCTGACTCACTCGACAAGCTTCTCGAATTTGCCTAATTTGCTCAGGTTGTAACGGTTCCACTGGAGGCAAACACAAGCGATCAAATTCCCGTAAAGTCACTTGATCCATCACCCCAGCCTGATGTAGCCCCCTAGCCGTTTCATGCACCGCTTCAAGAATTGCTGATTTCTTCATCACAAATTACCTCTATTAATTCATCATTACTTTGAGCAATAGCTAAATCTTTTACCGATAGGGTAAGAAGATGATTAGACAATTTCTTCAAAGCTTCCTCTTCCTGTTTATTGATATTACCGCGATCGCTCTTAGCAAAACCAAATACAAAAATCCAGCGATCGCCTCTATTTGTAGCAACTAATGTCCGAAAACCTCCACTTTTACCCTGTCCAGTTCGTGCAACTCGTTTTTTGACTAATCCACCACCCAGATCAGCCTCATATAGCCCTTCCATCATTTCTCGCACAGCTAAACATAGACTAAGATTATTTAGCCCCTGCTTCCGCGCCCAACGGTCGAACCAACGAGTCTTGTAAATACTCATTACTCTAATATAGCACTTAGTGCTATATATTGTACATCCGTCCAATTGCGATCGGCAATCCTTCCAGATCATTCCCCCGACAGATCGAGTTCTGTCCAGCCCTCACGTTCTGCTTGTGCGATTATTGCCAATAACTCTGCATCTATCATAAATTCAAGGAAAAAGTAGAAAGGGAAAAGGAAAAAGTTTGTTTTAGAATAAGATTAATTTTTGCGAATTGGTAAAATTCTTACCTTCGATTCGATCGCTGCATATCAATAGAAACTAGCGCACCAGCTTCAAGTTCTTCACGAAACTGGGCGATACCTGCCATTACCACATCTCCAAAATTCCTGATGCTGCAAAATAACTTACCCAATCAGGCGACAAATTCATATCAATCAAAATCTTCATGTCGACACCAAAGCAACCTCAATCTCCTCAGCCCTCCAAGCCGCATAGGACAACGCCGCCGTAATATCCTCGGCGTTGCACAAATGAAGGATGAATCAAGAAAAGGTGGGAATCGATTTGTACTTGAGATAATGAATTAACAGACGAATTGAATACCGCAACATTTGTTCAGATTTTGAATAACATAAAGTTTTGCGATGCAATCTGGCAAGATAATGTCTCAGTCTCGTATTTTCACCCTCAACTCTGGTCATGTAGGTTTTGCTAATAATTTGATCTTCCGAGTTGATAAACATTTTGTAGACACAGTAGCCATCGGTAACCCAGAAATAGCATTGCCAAACCTTAATCAATGTCCATAGAGGTTCAAAGGTTTTGCTACTCCTATCCCCTAATACCCAAGCCAAGATACCTTGGCTAAAATGATTCACCGCAGTCCATAGCCAAATCAAGTTTTTTTTGACCCAACAAAAGTCTGGAGTTCATCCAGTTCACCAACATCAGGAATAGTCTCAATCGGTGGATGTTCTGGTAATTGCTTGGCTGCTTCCTTAACCCAGTTGATGACTGAGTTGTGACTAACATCGGTACATCTCTCAATTTGTCTAAATCCCATGCCGTTGCAGTACATTTTTAGGCATATTTTTTTGACATCTTGGGAATATCCCAGCACTGAGTAATGATCAATGAACTGACGACCGCAATCAGCGCAAATATGATTTTGTTTGTCTCCTCGTTTCCCATTTTTACGAATATGTGTTGAACCACACTTTGGACATTTCATTGTTTTTCATTGCTTAAACTCGTTATCTTTAATATTTACTCATTCATCCCTCATTTATGCAACGCCATATCCTCTTTCTCTAAATAAGGATAAGCATTTAAAATCTCTTCAACCGAATGTCCAACCGCCAATAGTCCAACCAATGTACCCACAGTAATCCGCATTCCACGAATGCAAGGTTTACCTCCCATCACATCAGAATCAAAAGTAATTCACGCTAAATGTTTCATAGGTCTTGCTGGCTCCGAAAACGTATTAGTATCAAGCAAATATTGAAAGCTCATAGAATAATTTCTCTGCCCACACTGCGATCGCGCAAATCCGCAAAATCCTCATTAGTAAACCCCACTCCCTCATTTTGAATTGTCAATCTAAATTTTTGCAATCCTTTCCAGAAATCAGATTTTTGCTGACCTTCTTTGAGATTTTCAGATTCTTGGTTAACTTGGCGATCGGCTAACTCAAACGCGATAAATTCAATAAATCGCAAGACTTGTTGCTGTTCCTCAGTTGGTAATTTCTGCATTTTACTCACAGCATTTTCTATCACCGTCATTCTCTGAATCCTCCTGCATATTTAGCCTAGTGACATTTTACAGGATTTTTTAGATAGGCGATCAGCTATATTCTCATGCCAACAAGCGACCTCAATCTCCTCAAAACTCATTGATATCTTTCCTGAAAAGCTAACATCGCATCTAACTGAGACTCCATTAGCAAACATTGTTCCAAATGAGCAATATCCAAATCAGGCAACCACTCACTCGCTGCAAGCAGAACATACTCTTCATCCTGCAAGCGATAAATACTAATCTTGCCATCCTGCCAAAACCAAACTTCAGGCACACCTTTTAACTGGTATTTTCTCAGCTTTTTGACACTGCCGCTAGTAACAACTATCTCAATACATAAATCAGAAATCTCTTTTTCTGTGCCAAAGTTATAGGACAAATCAGCTTGAAATTCAGCCTTTCCTGTTAACTCCTGAGTATATGCACCTGTAGCAACAAAGGCTATACGCTTTAAAACAAAATATTGCCCAAGTAGCAATGTTAGTAATACACAAATCTTTTCATGTAATCTTCCAAGCCCCACAATTTCCAGTACTCCCTCGCAATAAATTAATCGCACACCACCAATTTCTGCAAAAGCAGATTGTAGAGCCTTAAACTGCTCCCATGTCACAGCCTGCTTGATGAGATATTGGTCAGCAGATTTCGTTAAAGTTTGATTCATGGCTTCACCTCGGCAATCAGGTAGTTACTAGTATAGCAATGCCAATTTCGCGATCAAATCCAAATTTAAGAAAGGCGGCGCATCGCGCCGCCTTTCTTAAATTTGGGATTGAAGTTCTTGATAAATTGCTGCCAGATATTCATCAATAAATTTTGACCAGCCAATCACAATTAGTTGATTGTGAGTTAATTTCTCAGGATGAATATCATCATATCCAAATCCAATTTCTCGACCTGAGAGATCACAACACACTAGCCCTGCGGCTTTAGCGATCGCTAAAGGTCCCACCGTATCCCAGAGCTTCACCCGACGATTGAGATAGATATAGGCACTGGCGCGACCTTGGACAACTTCCATTACCTTCAAGCCAAAACTGCCAAGGGTATAAAACTCCACATTCGGAACCGCCGCACGAATGGCATCACCATAGGCGAGATCATCTTTTTTACTGACGATCACGCGATCGCTACTTGCGCCAATCGGCGGCACAGCATAGAGAACTTCAGGAACATTCCCATTCGTGACGGTGAATACTCCATTTATCGCCGTACCGCCAAAATATAAGAGATCGCTCTTTGGTGCATAGATCCAACCCAGCGTCGGCTGAAATGCTTCTAAGATCCCAACCATCACCGAATAGAACTCGCGTCCATGAATGAAGTCATCCGTGCCATCAATGGGATCGATAAACCAGTACTTTTGATGCAGTTCTGCATATTGCTTCCATAGTTCCTGAGATCGCGAATTTTCTTCACTAATTACCACATCATCGGGAAACCATGCTTGAAACCTTTGGCTGAGGAGATGATCAAGTTCGCGATCGACATTAGTTACATAATCATCAAAGCCCTTCTCATCGACCTGAAAACCAGACTCTCTCAGGTGAATTGCTTTTTGTCCGATCTCCCGAATAAATTTACAGATTTCTGTTTGTAATGCGAGATTCATATTATTGCTTACGGTGAGAGAATAGTCGGAAATAAAGCGATCGCCAAAATTCTTTGACAGGATAAGTAATAAAGGTAATAGGATTAATCGTGACGATAATATCGCGAAAACCGAGTTGAGCTAAAAAGGCGATCGCCCAAGCGACAAAACTTGCCGACATCACTCCATAGGGATTGAGATCGCTTTTAAACGGGCCCAAAATCAATTTGCGAATTGTGCAAGAGTCATCAAGGCGACGGAGGGTGACTAAATCACCAATGGCACGTTTGGAAAGCTCATACAAGGGACTGAGGGCAGGATTAACTTCCGCTTCAGAAGTATTGACCCAAATTTCTTTCTGATTGGCATTGTCTGCATCAGGTATTGTTTCGAGGAATAGATCAATCCAGCGAAAAACAGAAAAAGTATTGACTTCATAGGATTTGTAAATAGATGCTGAATCTCTGGCTCCCAATACATTTACACCATGATTGAGAATGAGAATATCCACTTTTTGTAAGCGATCGCGCAGTTCAGCCTCATGACCTAATTGCCATGTAAGTACCTCAATGGTAGGGCGATCGCTAGCCTCAAAGCTGGCACTAGGTGAAGTTGTTAGAGCAATGATTTGTGCCTCCCGTTTGCTCAGTTCAGCTACTAAAGCCCTGCCCATAGTGCCTGACGCACCTGTAATTGCAATACGTTTGCCTTTAAATGACAATACCTTACCCAAAACCTTCTCTACAAGTTTAAACCGACATAGCCTCACCGTGACTACACTTTATGTTGCAAAAATCCTACTAAGCTTTGCAAAAATGCACTGCTGATCTCCGTACGGGTTGGAGCACTGGTCAATGAACCACTGGTATCCCCCTCTATATCTGTTATCTCCTCCTCATTGCTCGTATTGCTCATGCCCATATCAATGTCAGGGACTTCTTCTACTAATCCAACGACGATTAATCGAAAGGCGATTTGCTGAAGTTTGGGTAGAGGAATTTGCAATTTCTCCGCCATTTTTTTGAGGTTCATCATCCCATCAGCAAGGTTACGCACCTGAGTCTCATGAGCATCTAAGCGTAAACTCGATTCATCAGACAAAATATTAAATAATGTAGAGCTGGGATCTGGTAGCTTGCTTTGTAAAACTTTCCAGTCTTTGAGACTGCGTAAGCCCATTAAGGTTGTTTCCGTCGCAGGCAAGCTTAAACCCGTCATTTCCGACTTAGGTAGATCGGTTTTGGCTTCAAAGCGAAACTGACCTGTCTCTACTTGAAACAAAGAACAAACCTGTCGTAAAACCTGCACACTAAACAGCAACTTCAGTTGATCTGGCTGTAATATTCCTAATGACTTTAGGTTTAAACCTAAGGGGACATTTTCTTGGATGAGTCGCTCTAATTGAGGACGATTGGCTTCAGTGATCCAACCTCTTTGTTCGATTAATCTTGCTAAGCCACGATTGTCTAAGCGATCGCCCGCAGCGACAACCCTCCCACTATGCAACCAAATATGTCGTAAAAAAGGCTTGCCCGTTCGCAAGTCTTGAGGATCTCTAATCGTTAATATTCCAGTTTTTTGTCCCTGATCTAAAAACTGAAAGATCTCTGGGAGAGAAAACTCGGATAAAGAGCCTGTAATTGCCATAACTGTAAACCAGAGAGTTAATGCCCAAATCTATAGCGGAGAATAGCCGTAATTCCTAACAAGATCAATTAAAGCAACTATAACAAAATCAATCAATTCCAAAAATCAAGCAACGGATTTAGTTTGGATATAGTATTGCACTAAAGCCACGATCGCTTGAATGACTGTATCGCGTTCTTCCGCATTTAAAACCACCACGGGTGGTTGATTTTTTTGATCAACAAACCCTAATGCTAGCTTAATATTCTCACTTGACCAAGCTCCTTCACAATCCATATGGGTGATTCCGATAATGTAAGGAATCTGAACGCGCCGATTCATATAGCTGAGAATGCGACGGGCATAGCGAAACTCATGGGGGCGATGTGCTGCCACTAATAAAATAAATGCATGGGCTTTACGGATCAAAATATCCCACATAAAGTCAAAACGCTGTTGTCCAGGGGTTCCATAAATATGTAGAGCCATATCTGGTCCAAAGGTTAATCGCCCAAAATCCATGGCAACCGTAGTTTTATGTTTGATCTCTGCTGTTTCGTCTGTAGCTCGGCGATCGGTATCGACGACATCAATTTCACTCACAGTCCGAATAAAAGTTGACTTCCCTGCGCCAACAGTACCAGCCACAACTAACCGCATGATTTCCATAACTCTCTCTTGTCCCTTCCCTTTGTCATTCTACAATCTGGGTAGTGATCTAGAGCTTAAGATCACGCCAAGCATCCTAAACCTAAAGTTAGGGACTTGCAATTAATTAAAGTACCTACGGCTTCGACTTCGCTCAGTCAACGTTGGCTGAGCGAAGTCGAAGCCATACAAACTCGGTGGTATCTTTTTTCTCGTCAAGTCCCTTATGCCATCCTTAGCACTACCACAATCTGAACTATTAGGAAAAACAAGGGGCTTAAGCCCCTTGTTTCTGAGGATTAGATCTTTTGCCTTTGGCAAAGAGGCTTTCCTACAGTTCACAACGTTTTAATTAAGTGTGACTTAACTAAGTGCAGCTTTCAGTTCGCTTGTGACACGCTTAATCTCTAACATTAATAAACCTTGTTTGGCAGCCTTGCTTGCCAACACCAATAAAACAGCTTCCTCACCACAACTAGTGAGAATGCCATAGCCCTTGTCACCTTCTACATAAAGGCGATCAATCGTACCTCTAGCTAGCTCATTACCAATACGTTCGCCCAATGAGAGCATAGCTGCTGACATTGCAGAAACTCTTTCTTCATCCATGCCACTTGGTAAAGTCGAGGCTAAAGGTAGTCCATCAGGTGATACAAGTGCAGCTCCCTGTACATCACTGGTACTAGTGACCAAGTTTTGTAAAATACTTTCCAACTTCACAACATTAATGCTCATCTGTTCTCTCCTTGATTTGAATTGTTATTTATAGATATAGAGTCTGAGAAGGTGATACTACCCGAGCACTTCAAACTCAATGACATCGTGGGTACTGCCACGTAGAACTGATTCTGTTTGTTTACCACGTAGGCGTTCTCCCATAACCTGTTCAATCACCCCTTGGATTGCTCCTAGGGTAAAGGTTAGTTTCCGAGGCGAGCCTTCAGGTTCACCAGCAGAACAAATAGTCTCTCGACAGTAGACCTTGATAGTTGCATCAACTTGTTCAATCTTGTCGATAATGCAGAGTCTAGTCCCATCTTTCCCTAATGCTTTTTGGAGAAGAGGAACCAGATCGGCATGGGATGTTCCTTTTCCGACAATGCCAAGTTGTTCGGCTAGTTGTTTACCACGATGACGACCTGCGGCAATTAGTGTGATCATTGCCGCCTTTTCACCTAGAGCCTCTTCAGCTCCAGTTACGATCGCTTTAAAACAAACAATACTGCTAAATTCGCCAAGCTCTGGACGCATAAAAACCTCAAAAATAATCAAAAACTACAATGCATTCCTACTTCATGCTGGCTGCGCCTGTGGAGATCATGCGTTTGAATAACCCCTCAGTCCATCCCGTTTCGCGTAAAACCGCTTGCGAAGAAACTTCGACATAGGCTTGCTCAATGAAAGCCAAATCAATCATACAAATCCGTCCTAACGCATCTCTAAGATCCTCAGGGAGACCTGCTGATTTGAGTTGCTTTCCCACTTCGTTGACGACGGTTGCCATGGCGGGAACCACATGTTGTGGTCCAATGCCAATCTGGACATGGACTAAGCCAATGCGCCAACGACGTGCCGCATAAGCATTTCCCCAATCATCCATCCCTGTAAACATTTCTCCAAACCATTCTATGAAGGTTTCATTTAGACGATGCATTCGTCCTTCTTTTGCTGTAAGGATGGCGTTCATTTCGGCATCACGCGCTAAATAGGCATAGAAAACCTCTGCCATTTGGCGTGCGATCGTATTTCCCCATGTTGCATTTGCCTTGAGTAAAGCTTTATCTGCATCCGAGAAAGATATCCGTTGCGTCATTGTTGTCATGAAAACTTGTGGATCAAGAGTCATAAACCATTCCTTGATAATTTTGTTAAAGAACAACACAACTCTTCTCTACAACTTTTCTATCTCCCCCAGATAGATTTCTTAATCTAAACTTTAGTCTTTGGAAGACTATTTTATGAGACTAAGCGCTGTAGATTTAAGTGGTTAACTTTAGGTGATTGATTCTGTCGTGTTTTTAGATAGCGCAAATTTATTTCTTTCAACACATCCTTAATTATAGATGCTATGAGTAATATTCAACACAAAAAATTGCTTCTTAAAAAAAATATAACTATAAAATAACTTTAGGCTGTCTTAAATAATGAATTGAGATGGATTGCAGCTTCAACCAGTGAGCATTTGACTGTTTGAATGAAATCACAGCCTGTAATTCCCTTAAATGAATTAGGATTGCTTAATCAGCGATCATTATACGTAGCACAAACAAAAACTATGGCACACGCGCAGCGTGTGCCATAGTTTTTGTTTGTATTTTTTTGTAACATTTGTTGTGAAATCCAGTTATTTCTTAACTGAAACTTAATAAAACTTTTTTGGATATGCCATTCCTAAGATTCTGATGAGTTACTACTTTGTAGATAAATCTCTTATCGTTCTTGCAAACTTATCAATTAACCATAAACTAGGATTATTATTAGGAGATGGAAATAGGACAGTTTTGGTAAATTTATGTTGGCGATGAATATTAAGCAAGAACAAACTATTCGCGAGGTTGTGCAAAGATTCAAGGCTGCATTATCAGGATTTCCAGAAAGCGTTAGAAAGAGGGGAGGCGAGATTGATGAAGCTTATTTTGTTCATGCCATCTCTAAAGCAGCAAGTCAATATGCACGTAACTATATCAAGTCCTATGCATTTACGCAGATATTTGGCAGTCAAAAACTAACAACCCTATCTTCCATTTATATCGGTCAGAAATTTCAAGCCTATACCTCTGTCCGTAGTTTTGAATCAGTTAATGATTTGGAAGAAGCCTTTGCTCACGACCTTCAGAGAAGTAACTACAGTAAAGGCAATAATCTGTTGGGATTGAATATTGCTAATGAAGAAGTCTATCTAATGATCTTAGGAAAGCCTACGGTGGGGAAGACGACTTTCTTAAAATACATTGGATTAGAGGCTTTGTACTATCCAGAATCCCGATATAAGCATGATGTTTTGCCTGTGTTTATCCATTTGTGGAAATTTTGTCTGAATACGGACAATTTACTACAGGCGATCGCAGAGGAATTTGAGAAATGCGGTTTCCCTGAATCTCGTGAGCTTACCATATGGATGTTAGAGCAAGGGAACCTATTAATTTTGGTGGATGGTTTAAATGAATCGACCTTATCGCAAAGGTATCTATCTCAACATTTAAAAGAATTTGTCAAAGCCTATCCGCATAACCGTTACATTGTTTCTAGTCGTTTGGTGTCTTACCAAAGGAATTTGGGGCAGTTCTTAGAATTAGAAATGCAAACTTGGGATGATTTACATATTCAGGAATATATTCATAAGTGGTTTACGATCAACTATGAATCTAGAGCTAATCGAGATGTAAATGGGACTTCTAATGATTCTTCCAAGCTTGCTGATATAGCATCACAGGAAGCGCAACGCTGCTGGCAAATCTTGCAATTAAATGCAGTTGCCAGAGACTTAGCCAATTCGCCTTTGTCTTTATCATTTTTATGCTTGCTATGCGATCGCCGATTGAGTTTACCGAGCAATGTGAGTGGTCTTTATCAAAAAGCAATCAATTTAGTCTTAGAGGAGCAGGTACTGAACTATCAATTATTGAATGATCAAGGTCAAAATATTATTAGTACCGACATTTTAGAGATTCTGCTGACGGAGATTGCCTATAAGAGCTTTGAGCTATGTCAGTCGCTCCTGCCATTTCAAGATTTGACAGAATATTTACAGGAAATCTTAACTAGCTATATTGGGGTGTTAGAAAAAGTTGAAGTTAGTTTTAACTTATTAAAAGTTTTACAGAAGATAGGAATTTGCAAAATCAATACTGTTGCAGGTTTAACGAGTTTCACCTTTAGCCATATTACTTTTCAGGAATATTTTGTAGCTCGCTACATCTACAATCACAATTTAGTAAAACAGATAGTTCCACAGCACTTGAGCGATCGCCGTTGGCAGAATATATTTCTATTACTTGCAGGAATTGCTAATGGCAATGTTGAAGAACTGTTGTTATCGATAGAGATACAGGCTGCCAGTTATATTAATACAAATAAACTAAGCGATATTTTAGAATGGATAGAACAGATTAATATTCATTCTCGGGGGACACAAAAAAGTGTAGCTAAACGTATTGCCGCATTGTTTTTGGCACGTCCTCGGTTTTTAGCGGAAATCTCGCCTGCACTTGTTTTGACGAGAATGTTAGAACTTGCCCGTGAGCTATATTGTACTTTTGATTTATCACCTAATTTCGATAAAGTGTTTGCCTCAGATTTATCGCTGAGTCTCGCTCAAGCTTTGGATTTTGATAGTAATACTGAACTTAATTTAGTGATCCAGCTATGTAATGATCTAGAACAAACTCTTGTGAAGATTGATTTTGACAAGAGATATATTAATTTTATGGCTTTGAGTGCTAGATTGGAATCTTTAATTGATCAAGTCCCCAGCTACGATCAACCCTTTGAAGTTCGCGAAGATTTTCGTAATCAGATCAGTCGGGTCTGGATACAAACTTTATATCTACCCGTGGACTTAAATCAAATTTCCCATCATGAAGTGGAATCCCTCGAAAATTATCTATACGCCAATTTATTAATGGTGAAATGCAAGAATATTGCGATCGCGGTTTCTCGCAAAGTATGGGAAGAAATCGAATCAAGAATTCTCCGCATTACAGGCATATAAGCTTGTGCCGCAAGCCTAGAGAGGGTGTGCTACGCATACCCTCTCTCACTTTTTAAGCAGGTAGGGATACAAAATTGACTAATTCACGACACGGAGTTTGGTAACTTTTAGTGTAAATTTGCCACCGCTACTGCCACCAAAAGAAGAAACTCGGATCGTATATGTCCCTGACTGCCGAACTTTAAAAAAGATCAAAGAGTTGGTGGTATCACTTGCCGCATCATCATTTTCAGCAATTACCTCACCCTTAGTATCGAGCAAACTCAAAACCGTATCAAAACTTCCCGAATTTACCGTGATTTCTAAACGCTCATCTTTCTGTGCTTCGAGGATATAGTCACGGGCAAAACCTTTCTGACCTGTAGGAATATCTTTATCCGTGAGAAGGTCATTAATTTCTGAGCCGCTCGATATTGCTGTGGGTTTATAGACATTGCGACTTTGCGCGAAGGCCTCAGGTACGGAGCCTAGACCAAGGGCGATCGCACTTACATTAATAATGGCACTAGTCATGATCCCAGCAATGAGCGTAGTCGAGATTCTTGGAAAACAACGAAAATGATGACGGTCAGAACGGCTTAAATATTTCACGAAACTTCTTTTAATTCAGAGAATGTCAATTGTAGCTGAGTAGATTCTACTGTGGAATTAGATGTGCTGTTGGCAAAGGGGACTTCCTTGATAGTTGCGGTTTTAACCGTCGGGACGATTTGAATTTTGCCATAAAATTCTTCTTGAAATAATTCCACCTTGGACTGCGAAGACATTAGTAGTAAGCCCCAAAATACGCCCACACGATCATTAAATACTGCGGCTAAATCCGATATCTCAATCTCTTCATCGGGATGTAGTAAAAAATAACGCTCAATTTCTTCCACCATCTCTGAGAGATTTTCTTTGTGGGCGAGTTGGGCGATCGCTTTCATTGCAGCCTTACGCGCTACTTTACTTTGTTTCTGGCGTTTGGCAGGTTTACTACTTTTACGATCTACAATTTCGGCGATCGCTTCGATCTGGGCAATTAACTCTTCGAGGGTAATCCGTCGGGCTTTAGGAGGCAGGGCAACAGGTAAGCGCCGCAGCCTCTTATCAAAATCCGTAGGCAGGCGTAGAGATGTTGCGACTTCAGACTCTAATTCTTCTAACTCCCCAGCAAGTTCTTCGGCTTGGTCATAGGCACTTTGACTTTCTGATAAGGAGTTTGCCTTAAGTAAGACCAACATCGCTGCATAGAGCATCGCCTGTCCTGAGTCATATAAATCACGACGATCGCTCACAATTAGCCGTGATAAAAAGCGATCAACCACATCAATAACCTGTACATCCCACGGATCGATCTCGCCACGTTCTGCAAGGTCAATCAATAAGGCAATGGCATCTTTGGTAACTGATTCGGCGATCGATAGGGTCATGGAGCTTGCGAGAAGCGGATGTTTAAAAATATCACCGATTGGAGCGATCTATCCATAAAAAACTAAAAATAAAGGACGCAAAGCGCCCTTTATTTTTAGTTTTTAGATTTGTCTTCATCAATCTCGACATCGATCGCTGAAGCAGAGACCAAGCGTTTGCGCTCTTCAATCTCAACAGTTAAATTTTCAACAGTTTCTTTTAAATTCTGGATTTGCATATTCTGGTTACGCATTTCGATCGATTTTTGCAACCCCGACCAAACGCTAAAAATCCAAGCTAAGACTGCACCTAAGCCCATTGCTAAAATTAGCTCTACGGAAATCGGTGCTGCGACTTTAATTTGGGGAATGATTTGGATAGGAGCAGCAGCAGTATTTTCTAGGGCAAACAATACTAAAGCAAGAGCAACGACAAAAATAACAACAAAATTAAGCTGGCGCACAGTGATTAAACCTTGTTTCTAAAAATTTCTTAGCTAATGGTTTATCAAACAATGCTCATAATGTCCATAGAGCAAAGGAGGGGCAAAATGTACCCCTCTTTGCTCTATACAGAAGCTTTAGCTACGGTTTTGCGTACACCTGATATTTTGGAATTGTTACGCTTAATTTCCTCTTCGGTGAGAGGCACAATATCAATGTGATTAAATAATGTGGTGACGAAGGTAAAGAGCAAAAATGGTAGAGATGTCACTACAATTAAGCCAACTGCTCCAAAGGAATAAACGGGTTTACTCATCAGGGAGAGTGCTGCCGCAAGGGAGGCAAAAATTACGCCTAGCCAAACAATTACCTGACCCAGAATGTCGCTGAGAGTAAGGGTACAAACAAAGCGATACTTACCAATGTCGTTCATCATATTGCACCAATTTAAGGTAGTTTTTAAAAATTAATTGTTGATTCAATTATTTAAGTCATTGTGTTAGTTCACAGTATACGAACCGTCTTTAAATTTTGGGGTTACGTTTTATTGAGAACATAGGCTAAACCTCTACTCAATTGTGTATTTCGGATTAAAAACTATGTGGGATGAAATTGCGATCGCTATTTCGCAGGCAACGGGTGCAAAATTTACAAGCGATCGCCGTCAAGCGCAGTCGGGTGGCTGCATTAACCAGACCACTAAAATATCCGATGGAAAGCGTGATTTTTTTGTAAAAACAAATACCGCTAATCAGTTAGATATGTTTGTGGCGGAGGCGATCGCACTCCAGCAAATGTATGCGACCAAAACAATGCGCGTACCCCAGCCGATCTGTTGGGGGATCGCTGGTGAGGCAGCTTATTTGGTGATGGAAAATCTCGATTTAGGTGGAGGTCAGGATTGGGAAGCGATGGGTCGGTATCTAGCGGCGATGCATCGGGTGACGAGAGATCGCGGGTTTGGTTGGGATCGTGACAATACGATTGGTACAACTCCCCAGATTAACAATTGGACAAATAGTTGGCTGGATTTCTGGCGTGAATATCGGCTCGCTTTTCAAATTCGTTTAGCGAAACGCAAAGGTTGGCGTTGCAGTATTCCCGAAGAGAAAATCTATGCGGCTCTACCTAAATTTTTTCGCGATTATCAGCCACAACCCTCGATGGTGCATGGGGATCTCTGGGGTGGCAATGCTGCCTTTGTCAAGGGTGAGCCTGTGATTTTCGACCCTGCGCTATATTTTGGCGATCGCGAAGTGGATTTAGCAATGACTGAGTTATTTGGTGGCTTTCCATCGCAGTTTTATCGCGCCTACAATGCGGCTTATCCTCTTGATGCTGGCTACAAAGAGCGCAAGACTCTCTACAATCTCTATCACATTCTCAATCACTTCAATCTCTTTGGCGGCGGCTACGGCTCCCAAGCTAATCGGATGATTGAAAGTATCTGCCAATAAGAAAGAGCGCAAAGCGCTCTTTCTTATTGATATTTTAAGCGGTTGCTTCTTGTTCGCTTTCGATTAAAGGCGATCGCAAACAGAGATAAATCAATGCGCCGACTAGGGGAACTAGGGCAATAAATGTAAAAAAGCGATCGTCGGTCATGCCGCGTCTTTCCATGTCATCGCTGAGTAACCAAGGAAATAGCAGTGACAACATACAGAAGTCTAATGTCATCACATGGATAAATCGGCTAGTTTGCCATTGCTGGATAAAATCAGCCCAGTCACCATTGGCGAATCCATAGACGAGAAAGTAAATGGCGATCGCGCTAAGTCCAATCCCTGTCCAGCGTGACTCTAAGGCGGAAATCAGTCGATTCTTTTTGCCGATAAAGGTGGGATTTAGTTCGCGCAGGGCGAAGTAGGGAAGTAAAGCAAAGGCTCCGACCAAAAATGAGAGGCTGCCAAATAGCCAAGCGGGTACTTTTTGTCCTCGTCCGTCGCTGGCTAGCATACAGGCATAAATGAAGGGAAATACGCCCATGAGGTTAAACAGGGCAACGATCAAGGCGTTTGTGCCTTGCCAGTCTCCCGTACTCAACTTGAGAATTAGTTGCAAGGTGTCGGGGCGATCGGGCGGCGCAAAGATGAAGGCATAGACCGAAAATAAAATCCAAATCAACCAAAATCCAAGTTTATTAGGCATAAATCAAATAGTTGCTTACTAGTCCTATTAAAACCTAGAAATAGTTTTGGTGATAAGTTGCGATCGTTTAGGGACTTGCGATTAATTAAAGTACCTGTGGCTTCGACTCCGCTCAGCCAACTTTAGCTGAGCGAAGTCGAAGCTAGATAACTTTGGTGGGAAATTTTTTATCCGCAAGAGCCTTGGTCAGTTTATTAGTGCAAAGTTAAATTGGAGACTTTGGTATAATTTCATATAAGTTGATCCTATGCCCTAGACAGCTATGAAACCGCTACGATCAGAACCTTCGACAGCTATCAAACATAATGGTATTGCGGCGAGTTTAATAGGTATTGCCAAGACTGACGCACCTTCACCTACGGATGAGGAAGTTAAATCTATTTTAGAAACAAGGTTGTTGCAGAAATAATTCCATATTTCAGATTAAAGTTGCTGCCATTCCTTTTCAATTTCTTCTAGGTCTTTGATTGCGCCGAGTTGTTGATAGATGTTTTTTGCTTTGTCGTAATATTGCTGAGCAAGGGTGAGATTTCCGCGTTGTTTTTCGAGTAAGGCAAAATCAGAAAAATTTACAGCAATTTTGTAAGAATCACCTAACTCTTCATGTAATTGCAAAGATTGCTGATAGAGAGATTCCGCCGCATCCCAGTTGCCACGATTGCGCTCGATGTCTCCCAATACTCCCCAAGAAGTTGCCATACCCGCGCGATCACCTAATTCAGTACATATTTGCAAATATTGCTTGTAGAGAGATTCCGCCGCATCCCAGTTGCCACGATTGCGCTCAATGTCTCCCAATTGTCCCCAAGAAGTTGCCATACCCGCGCGATCACCTAACTCTTCATGTAATTGCAAAGATTGCTGATAGAGAGATTCCGCCGCATCCCAGTTGCCACGATTGCGCTCGATGTCTCCCAATACTCCCCAAGAAGTTGCCATACCCGCGCGATCACCTAATTCAGTTCTTAATTGCAAAGATTGCCTGTAGAGAGATTCCGCCGCATCCCAGTTGCCACGATTGCGCTCGATGTCTCCCCATTGTCCCCAGATAGAAGCCATACCTGCGCGATCGCCTAATTCAGTTCTTAATTGCAAAGATTGCCTGTAGAGAGATTCCGCCGCATCCCAGTTGCCACGATTGCGCTCGATGTCTCCCAATACTCCCCAAGAAGTTGCCATACCCGCGCGATCGCCTAATTCAGTCCTTAATTGCAAAGATTGCCTGTAGAGAGATTCCGCCGCATCCCAGTTGCCACGGATTTGCTCAAGTCCTCCCCATTGACCCCAAATCATAGCCATACCCGCGCGATCGCCTAATTCAGTTCTTAATTGCAAAGATTGCCTGTAGAGAGACTCCGCCGCATCCCAGTTGCCACGATTGCGCTCGATGTCTCCTAATGTACCGATAACTTGTGACATTCCATGCTTATCGTCTAATTCAGTACAAGTTTCAAGTTTTAATTTGTAGAGAGATTCCGCCGCATCCCAGTTGCCACGATTGCGCTCGATGTCTCCCAATAGTCCCCAAGAACTTGCCATACCCGTGCGAATACCTAATTCTTCTTCAACTGCTAAACATTGTTTGTAGAAAGTTTCTGCTTTGTTCCAATCTCCTAATCTGGAATACATAAAACCTAAATAAGAGAGAGAAAAAGTTAAATCAGATTTGCGATTAAATCTTTTTTGTAATTCTATAGCCTTATTAAGATAAGTTTCTGCTAACTCAATCTCAAGCTTTAAGTTTTCCGTTTCGCCTTTCCATACTCGCTCAACATAAGCTCTTCCCAATAATGCATAAATTGGTTCAATATTTGCACTATCCTCACCCCAAGTAACCAAAGCCTCTGCAAGAGAAGATTCTAATTGTCTGATCGACAGAACTGAACTTGATTTTTGAGGATTATCAATTGGCTTGAATATCGGGTCTTTGACAGCATCATCAATTGGCAAATTCAACTTCGCAAAGCCAAACTGAAACGTTCCACCACTGCGCCAACTCCAAAAATCGGGCGCTTTTTGGGCGACCTCCACCAATACCGCCGAAGGCAACCACAACACAATCGGCAAAGGATAACCCCGCAAAGCCTCCCTTGTCCATTGCAAATAGCCAAGAAAACTATCTAACTTTTCGCGATTATTCGCACCCAAATTACTTAACTTCTCTGCCCCTAACACCGTCGAGATCGCCTGTTGATTAATATCAATCTTGCCATCGATCAAAGCCTGCAACAAACTCGGCTCATCAGGATTTAGCGCCAACCGATAGACCCGCACCCCCTGCGCCTCCAACTCCGACCCATAGCGTCGGATAATCTCCTGCCGCAATGCCGAGTTATCACATACCGCCAGCAAAATCTGCAAAGTTCCCAACCCAGCCTCAAGGGACACGACCAAGCGATCGTACACCTTCGCATTTTCCTCATTGAGAACAATTAAGTCAGACATTTTCTCTTGCTACGGCTACAGGTTTCGCCCCCTAGCCCCCAATACTGGGGGAACAAGATTTTTCTTGAAGTCCCCCAGTATTGGGGGATTTAGGGGGCTAGACAACATTACTTACGGAATCAACTTCTCAATCTTCAACTGCTCTACCATCAAAGGATGCACATCATACCAACTCTCACGATTGCGATATTCGATCGCTACTAGATTATGCAACAAATCCAAAAACTCCTGCTCTTTAGGATCATCGGGCGTATAGTTTGCATAGGTTTGTAGCAAAATTTGGCGATCGCTCTTACTCAAAGTAATCTTCATATCATTGCGAATATTATCCAGAGCCTCAGCCAAAATCGCTTGATCGATTTTCAAATTCTCAATATTCTGCTTACGCCGCATTTGCTGCCTTAACTTCACCAAAATTAAATCACAACATTCCTTCGTAATTCGCATCACCTCACGCAACACACCACCACTATTCAGCGCAATTTTTACCTCAATTCCAGCCTCAAACAAATCAGGATCAATCCGTCGCGTTAATACCGATTGTAAAATCTCGATCGCATTATGATTTGGCTTACCGTCAGGTTTGCGGCTTTCACCCATCGGATAAAGCTTCAGCACGGGCATTACAAAAATGCGATTACCCGTCTCGTCTTCAATGTACTTTTTCAGCTTACCATCACGAATCGTAGCGATCGGCACTGTGTAAATGATAATGAATTTAGGCTGAAGCAAAGCCTTGAGATTCTTTTGGAAAATATCATCGATTTGCGCCAAATCTGTCTTATCAAGATCATCAACGATGACCAAGATTTCTAATTTTGTTGCCAACTTAATTTCTGTCGCAATCTCATTTAAAGTCTCTATCAAATCACGGAAATTTTGCGTGAACTTAGTCTTAATCTCTTCCTTAGTACTTTGTTCGGTCGAGAGTTTGCTTTTAATTACATCAAACAGACTCAAACCCGCACTCATCTGACCTTTTAGCTCAACGGTTTCCGTCTTCGTGCGTTCCTTAAACCAATCAAAAAAAGCTTGTTTTTTATCATCAGCTATTTTTACATTATCCCGTTCCGCCTTTTCCATCATCTTCAAGGCGATCGCAAACAGAATATTAATATGGCTGATCTCTTTCATCTGAATTAAATCAGATATTGAGAAAAACACCGTAAAAAATTGTCCCTCCATTTGCTGAGCAAAATCGCATAGCAAGGTCGATTTGCCACAACCACGATGTCCCGCAAACACAAACTGATTAGTATTTTCATCGCAACCTGAAACCTTCTGCTCCAATGAATCAATACACTCGCTGCCATAATCCACCATAAATTTTTGGCGCTCCTCTTCAGTCAAAAGGGGCTGCAACTGCAAGTTACGCGAAGCTTTCTGAAATTGTTCGATGCGATCGCTCATACTTTAATTCTAGAAGACACGTTTTGATTCTGCTAGCACGATATCACGAAAATAAGGCTGCAAAGAATCAGGTGTCCCCAAGTCGATCGCACAACCTAAAACCTTTTCCAAATAACGTTGTAACCGCGCAAAGGTAAACAAACCGACAGGCTTCTCAAATTCCACCAACAAATCTACATCACTTTTAACATTTGCCTCATTTCTACCCACCGAGCCAAACAAAAACAAAGCTGAAACATGAAACTGCGCGATCATCTCACGGTGTTCTTGCAATAATGTGATCGCCTCTTCGCAAGACAACACCGTACTATTTGCATTTACGATTTCAAGATCTCGATCTGCTAGTTTCATTTTGCAAAATTATTTTTGTATTGAGCATTAGCAAAACATTAATTTCAATGATAAGGGCAATCTAGGAAATAATAGGGAAACTTCGGGAATATGATCGTTGCGATTTATTGCATCCCGTAACCAATCCCAACGCTTTGCGTCAGCTAACTTAGTGATTCCTCACAAAGCCATGCTGCCAGAATCTAACGCCCCAACCCCCAAAGCATTTCCCCAACTCTTTAGCGGAATGCTCGCCCTTGCGATCGCCCTCGTCGGTAGCGCCTATCTCGCCAGTAATGCCCTGCGATCGCTCAGGTCAAACGACAACCTGACTGTAATTGGTTCCTCAACCCGTCCGATTCGTTCCGATTTTGTGATTTGGCGAAGTTCCGTTTCTAGCCAGCAAGCCACATTGCCCCTCGCCTACCAAGAACTGAAGCGCCATTCCGAAAAAGTGCAAACCTACTTCAAGAGCAAAAATATTCCCAATGAGGCGATCACCCTGAGTGCGATCGATACGCAACCGATTCCCGAAACAAATAGTAACGGCGTGCAAACAGGTCGAACCATTGCCTATCGCCTCGTCCAGCGTTTTGAAATCCGTTCCAAAGATGTCGATGCAATTACCGCGATCGCGCGATCGAGTACGGAATTGATTAATGATGGTTTGCCCTTCATTTCCGAACCTGCGGAATATCTCTATACAGAACTCGGCAAATTGCGGGTAGATATGATTTCTGAAGCGACTAAGGATGCTAAGGCGAGAGGTGAAGCGATCGTCAATGTCTCAGGCAGTCGCCTCGGCACAATCCGCAAAGCCGAAACCGATGTCTTCCAAATTACTGCCCGATATTCCACCGAAGTCAGCAACAGTGGCGCATACAACACCACCACCATCGACAAAGATATCCGCGCCGTAGTCGCGATTACCTTTGCAGTCGAATAAAAAAGCGGCGCTTTGCGCCGCCTTTTTAGCTTCAAGTTATCGAAAAGAAAGTTGTCAAAAAGCTAAAAGCTAATGGCTAAAAGCTAAAAGCCCAAAACTAAATTCCTAACCTTTGATAAATCTGGTCAAGATTCTTCAAATGCTTATTGGGATCGAAACAAGCGGCTAACTCTTCTTCGGAGAAAGTTTTCTTCACGGTTTCATCTTCGCTGATTAACTTACGGAAATCACCGTCGGTTTTATTCCATGCAAGGTGAGCAGCTTTCTGGACGATCGCATAGCTCTCTTCACGGCTCAAGCCCTTAGTGACTAGTCCTAGCAACACCTGCTGACTGAAGACCACACCACCATAACAATAGAGATTGCGCTCCATGTTGTGGGTATGCACCAACAGATTCTTGGTCAAGTCCGTGATTTCTCGAAGCATGAAGTGAGTGAGAATGCAGCTATCAGGGAGCAATACCCGTTCCGCCGCACTGTGGGAAATATCGCGTTCATGCCATAGCGCCACATTTTCTAAAGCCGTAGTTGCATAGCCACGCAACAAACGCGCCATACCTGTTAAACGTTCCGAACGGATCGGATTACGTTTGTGGGGCATCGCTGAGGAACCTTTTTGTCCCTTGGTGAAATGCTCTTCCACTTCGAGGACATCGGTGCGCTGAAGGTTACGAATCTCCACTGCAAAGCGCTCAATCGATGCGCCGATCAGGGCTAATACTTGCGAGAACTCGGCGTGGCGATCGCGAGAAATTACCTGCGTCGATGCACAGTCGGGCTGTAGTCCCAACTTTTGACAGGCGATCGCTTCAATGCGTGGGTCAACATTGGCATAAGTACCGACTGCGCCCGAAATTTTGCCGACAGCGATCGTTTTATTTAAGTTCAATAGGCGATCGCGATGGCGCAACATTTCCGCTAACCAGCCAGCGAGCTTAAATCCAAAGGTAATTGGCTCCGCATGAATACCATGCGTCCGACCCGACATAATCGTGTAGCGATGTTGTTGGGCTTGGTAGCGAATTGCTTGGATGGCTTCTTCTAACTGGGCTTGGATGATTTCTAAGCTATCGACTAATTGCACTGCTAGAGCCGTATCTAGCACATCGGAACTAGTCAAGCCGAGGTGAATATAGCGTCCTGCATCACCTACATATTCATTTACGTTGGTCAAAAACGCGATCATGTCGTGCTTGACCGTTAACTCAATTTCATTGACGCGATCGGCATCAAAGTTTGCTTTCGCCTTAATTTCTTCGACAGCATCGGCAGGAATATATCCTAGTTCTGCCTGTGCTTCGCAAACGGCGATCTCAACTTGCAACCAAGTTTGGTATTTATGGCGATCCGTCCATAACCGACCCATTTCGGGTAACGTATAGCGTTCTATCAAAACTTACGCTCTTGAAATAATCACAATTTTTAATTATAGCAAGTTTTTCTAGATAAATGTTTAACACCTGCGGTGTTAAACATTTATTTATTGAAGCATGGTCAAAATGCCTTGCTGACCTAATAACATTTCGCGCAAAAGGCTGAAAATGCCCACACCGATCACAGGGGAAATATCAATGCCGCCGATCGGTGGGATTAATTTCCGCAGCACGAATAATAAAGGCTCAGTGGGGAATGTAATCAGGCTGTAGGGAAATTGCTTGAGGGGAATCTGGGGATACCATGTCATCACGATGCGAAATATATACATGAGGATGAATAGTCCCAACACAATATTGAGCGCAAGAGAGCTAACAGCGATCGCGTCCACGATAGTCACCAATTTTCAAAACTTATTGCGATCGATCCTAACAGTTTTACTAATTTTTTCTTAAGGCACTTACTGAGAAAAATGTCCTACCAAGTTGCATAGCTTCGACTCCGCTCAGCTAACGTTGGCTGAGCGGAGCCGAAGCCAGAGGCACTTTAATTAATAGAAAGTCCCCAACAACCATAGAAGCAATTCATGAATTGCCACGACAGTCTGAACTTAGTGGCATAATACTAGATGGACAAATTATGCCAATTCGTAATATTGTTTACGGATTTTTAGCGACACGATCGCTTTTTACCCAAATCTTGAAATCAAACCCTAAATCATAAGTTCATGGCTAGCCTTCCCTCCCTTACTGGTGCTGAAATTCGTGCGAAATTCCTCAAATTCTTTGAAGAGCGTAACCACAAAGTACTACCTAGCGCCTCCCTCGTCCCCGCCGATCCCACCGTACTGCTCACCATCGCGGGAATGCTACCATTCAAACCGATTTTTTTAGGGCAACAAGAGCCTGAAGTTCCTCGCGCCACCACATCTCAGAAATGTATCCGTACCAATGACATCGAGAATGTGGGTAGAACTGCGCGTCACCATACCTTTTTTGAAATGTTAGGGAATTTCAGCTTTGGTGACTATTTCAAAAAAGAAGCGATCGCATGGGGATGGGAACTAGTCACTAAAGTATTTCAACTGCCACCCGATCGCCTCGTGGTTAGTGTCTATCACACCGATGAAGATGCCTTTGCGATTTGGCGCGATGCGATCGGGATTCCTGCCCATCGGATTCAGCGCATGGGTGATGATAACTTCTGGGCATCGGGCGCAACGGGTCCCTGTGGGCCTTGCTCAGAAATCTATTATGACTTCCATCCAGAACTAGGAGATGAGCATATCGATTTAGAAGATGATTCGCGCTTCCTAGAGATTTATAACCTTGTCTTCATGGAATTGAATCGTGATGCTCAAGGTAATCTGACTAAGCTGAAGAAGCAGAATATTGATACAGGCTTAGGCTTGGAACGGATGGCGCAGGTATTGCAAGGCGTTCCTAATAATTACGAAACCGATTTAATCTTCCCAATCATCAAAAAAGCTGCCGATATTGCAGGGCTTGATTATCACAAGAGCGATGAAAAAGTCAAAACTTCGCTCAAAGTAATTGGCGACCATGTGCGATCGGTTGTCCATATGATTGCCGATGGAATTAATGCCTCTAATGTCGGACGTGGTTATATTTTGCGCCGCCTCCTGCGTCGAGTCGTGCGCCATGGGCGCTTGATTGGCATCTCAGGAACATTTGCCTCCGAAGTTGCGGAAGTAGCGATCGCCCTTTCCGAGTCGGTTTATCCCAATACCCGCGAAAGAGAACAGGTGATCAAGGATGAAATCAAAATCGAAGAAACTCGCTTCTTACAAACCCTAGAGCGTGGTGAGAAGTTGTTAGAAGAAATTCTGGCTAAACCTGAAGTCAAAGCTAGCAAAACTATTTCGGGCGTTGATGCCTTCACTCTTTATGATACCTACGGATTCCCCCTTGAGTTAACGCAGGAGATTGCCGAAGAGGAAGGTTTCAGCGTTGATGCCGATGGCTTTGAGTCAGAAATGAAGAAGCAACAGGAGCGATCACAAGCTGCCCATGAAGATATTGATTTGCTAGCCAAAGACAACTGGGTAAATATCGCTAAGGAAATCGGTAAGACTGAATTTCTCGGCTATACAGAACTCAGTAGCACCGCTACGGTCAAAGCAATTCTGGTCAATGGCGAACTGGCAAAAAGGGCGATCGCTGGCAGTAAAGTCCAAATCGTGCTAGATCGGACTCCCTTCTATGCGGAGTCTGGTGGACAGGTTGGCGATACAGGTCATCTTGCCATTGGTGAAGCGATCGCCAAAATCAGTGATGTGCAAAAGCAGGCTGATTTATTTATCCATATTGGACAAATTGAACGTGGCGAAATTGTGGTCGGTGATAGTGTCAATGCTCAAATCGCCGTATCCGAGCGTCGCCGCATCCAAGCCCACCACACCGCTACCCACCTCTTACAATCAGCCCTGAAGAAAATCGTTGACTCTAACGTATCTCAAGCAGGTTCTTTAGTGGATAGCGATCGCCTCCGTTTTGACTTCAATCTCAATCGTGGTGTCACCGCGGAAGAAATCCAGCAAATCGAACTCCAAATCAATAACTGGATTGCCGAAGCCCATGACTCTGTAATTGAAGTATTACCCATCGCCCAAGCCAAAGCGAAAGGTGCGATCGCCATGTTCGGTGAAAAATACGGTGCAGAAGTCCGCGTGATGGATATTCCTAACGTATCGATGGAACTTTGTGGCGGTACTCACGTTAAGAACACCAGCGAAATCGGTGTATTCAAAATCATTTCTGAAACTGGTGTTGCCTCAGGTGTACGCCGCATCGAAGCGATCGCAGGTCAAGCGGTTCTAGAATATTTAACCGTGCGTGACAACATCACCAAGGACTTAAGCGATCGCTTTAAAATCAAGCCCGAAGAAATTAGCGATCGGATTACAGGCTTGCAAAACGAGTTGAAAAATTCCCAAAAAGAAGTAGAAACTCTCAAGCAACAGCTTGCCCTAGTCAAAGCTGATAGCCTCCTGACTGAAGCTCAACCCGTTGGCGATTTCAAGATCTTGGTCGCCCAACTCCCTGATATTGAAGCCGAAGCTTTGAAATCTGCTGCCGAAAAACTCTCAGCAAAGCTCGGTAACAGTGCTGTAGTTCTCGGTTCCTTTACTGAAGATGGCAAAGTAACCTTGGTTGCTTCCTTCAGTAAAGAGGTCAATGCTAAAGGTTTACAGGCTGGCAAATTTATCGGCGCGATCGCCAAAATCTGTGGCGGCGGCGGCGGCGGTCGTCCGAACCTCGCTCAAGCAGGTGGCAAAGATGCGAGCAAATTGCCTGAAGCCCTAGAAGCTGCGGAATCTCAGCTAAAGATAGCACTTGCCTAAAGAGAATAGAAGGGGTGCAATGCACCCCTTCTATTTTTTGGAAGAGAATAATGGAATTAAGAAATCATGCTGACTAACATCAGAATGCTCATACAGGCTTGCCAAAAATCATCTATTGACTACGAAATTTTGCATCCGAATCAGAATGTGGTTAAGGTTAAATTTGGCGATCGCGAATATTATTTCACTAACTACTCAACGCCTTTAACACCGCAATCCGTTGCTGAGATTTTTAAAGACAAGCAGTATTTTTATCAAATCTTTCAAGACGTGGTGAAGATGCCGCGCACGATATCTTTTATTTCTCCTTACTGTGATGAAAAGTATTTAGAGTATTTGGAATTCCCTTCTATCGATAAAATCATTGCAGAAATAGAAAAAAATTTTGCGTTGCCAGTTATTATCAAAAGAAATCGGGGATCGGGTGGGAATAACGTTTTTAAATGTGAAAATCTACCAAAGATTCGTAAGGCTTTAGATCATATTTTCAACGTTAATAGTAAAAATTATGATTATGTAGCACTGGTACAGGAACCTATCAATATTGTTAAAGAATATCGTTCTGTTTGCCTTAATCAAGAGCAAATAGTTCTATACGAAAAGGATATTTCTCAAGCATTGTTTACAGGCAATCTCAGCCCATTGCATTGGGAAGGGGCGATCGCGAAACAAGTAAACGATGCTCAAGTTATACAGGCGATCAAGCAATTCATTAAACCAATTTTTCAGAAAATGGCGATCGCCTATGTGGGTTTAGATGTTGCCTTAGATGATCAGGGTAATTACTGGTTGATTGAGGCGAACTCACATCCGAATTTTGATATTTTCATTCGGGACAATGGCGAAGAAGCGATCGTGCAGCTTTTTCAAAAAGTCCTCGAATATTTAAAAACATAAAAAAGGGGGCAGCGCTAAGCGCTGCCCCCTTTTTTAATTAAAACTATAGCAAGCCAATTTGAGAAAGAATACCTTGACCAGTGAGCAACTCTGTCGCTAAACCGATAACGAAGCCAAGCATTGCAAGACGACCGTTCCAAGTTTCAGCGAAGTTATTAAAACCAAATTTGGGTTCTGTAGTGTCAGACATTGCAATTATCTCCTTTGTGTTTTGATTTTCAGACTTTAAAAATCTTTGCTTGAATTAATAATACTTTATATTTCTTAACACACCATACCACCTAGGGTAGATTCGATAAAGCTATCAGAGTCATTACCAAAGTAAATGCAAGTATAGCTGTCGCCAAGTGTATCAAGACATAAAACCCAATAAGAGAAAGGCGGCGCTTCACGCCGCCTTTCTCTTATTGGGTTTTGATTTTGTCCTAACAGAAGTGACGACAGCTATACTTGCTGAACAAGGGATTTAAAAAGAAACGCAACATTTGTAAAGTCTAGTGTCAGAATTAAAATAGGTAATTTTAGCTAATGGTTGATCTTAATGTCTGCGGAACATCCACCAGTAATGTTGGTGGACGGTTATAACGTAATTGGTCTATGGCGACACTTGCAGGAAATTCGAGATCTGCGGGGGTTTGATGTGGCGCGATCGCATTTAACCGAGACAATGGTCAACTTTAGCGCCTATCACGGCTATAAAACCACATTAGTCTTTGATGCCTACGTGCAAGCTACACCCGCCAAAGCCGAAAGGATTACCAAAAATCTCAAACTATATTTCACCGATCATAACGAAACTGCGGATACCTATATTGAGCGTCAATGTGGCAAATACCGACGCGATCCGCTCAGGCATTTAAAAAGAATTATCGTGGTCACTTCCGATCGCGCTCAGCAGCTTACTGCCGTTGGCTTTGGGGCAGAGTGGCTATCGGCAACGGCTCTAGAACAGGAAGTAGAATCAACTTTGCGATCGGTACAAAGTCGGCAAAGACCACAAAAGGCAAATACCAATAATCTATTAGGCAATCGCATCGATAGGGATACCAAAGACAAATTAGCTAAGTGGCGCAATCGACTGAATTAACGTCAGTTCGACGAAAGCGGAAAATGGTAAAAATCGCTAAGCGATTTTTACCATTTTCCGCCATTTGCGCGGCGCGAAGCGCCGCGCAAATGGTGTTATCAAACTCACGTTGAATTAACATTTTTCGCCTGCGTTGAACTAATGTTGAATGAAGGATATGGAGTAAAAAAGATTGTTTGCTTCAAACAATCTTTTTCAATAATCATTGCTTCGCAGAAAGTTGCCCAACCATTTCTGCCCGTGACGAAACCTCAAGCTTACGGAACATCCGCTTCAAAGCCTGTTTGACAGAGTTTTCTGTAATCCATAGCTCATTCCCTATCTCTACATTGGTGTGTCCACGAGCCACCAATTCCGCAATTTGTAACTCGCGAGGCGTTAAGCGATCGCTTCTCAGAGGTTGACACTGCAAGCTATTGGTTGCGCTCCAAGCTGATAAATGTAAACAGATTGCGCTCAAATCGACTAAGTTTTGCATATCAAAGCTAGTCATAGACTTCTCACGGGTACAGCCGACTACAGCCACTAATTGACCACTATTGACAATAGGACCTGCCATAACATGCCAATGATCGGGACGGGGACAAATTAATGACCAGACTTTGGGTGTTACAACTAAACCTTCATGGACAGGAGAATGTCTCTCAACGAGATAACGGGCAATGGGATTATGTTCGACCGATAGCGCCACATTCAATATTTTCTGAAAATCGCGATTGCCCGAGTGTAATTGGTCAAAGAAAAAAATCGCCGATCGCGTAGCTGCAAAATATTCACCAATTTTCGGTGCAACCTGTGATCGTAAATTGTGCCGATCCTGCGATTGGTTGATTGATTCAAAGATCAGCTTTAAGGGACTTGTCATAACGCAAACTTTTAAACGAAGTGTACCTGATCGAGGTCTAGAAGAATTAATGCACTCACCTTAATATTACTCTCGTTCTCCCAAATGGATTGAAATGATCGCAATGATACAGGAATCTATCTTCAGTCCCTTCTTTGCAACCATACTCCTCACAATTTTAGTGTGGGTATACATGTATATTCGCCGCATCAATTTTATTGTGAGCAGAAAGCTAACTCCCAAAGAGCTTACACCAATTTCCCTCTCTCAGTTATCTCCTCCAGCAGTATCCAATCCATCAGACAATCTCAAAAATTTATTTGAACTTCCAATCATTTTTTATGCACTAGTCTTCTATCTCTTCATCACCAAGCAGGTAGATTCAATATATATTAACGCGGCATGGATTTTCTTTGGGTTTCGCACCTTGCACAGCCTTGTCCACTGCACATTCAATCTAATTCTGTTGCGATTTTATCTCTATTTGATTTCCGCGATCGCCCTATGGTTTATGACAATTCGTGCGTTTCTAATGTACGTTAACTCGTAAATCCAATGACCAGAAAGCCTTGAGAACATCTCGTCAATTAGCATCATACAAAAGCATGAGTGTATTTCGCTCTTCTTTACTTTGGTAAGCGACTGTTTTATCGTTGAAGCTAGACAAAGTTTAAATTCGTAGGAGTAAAGCCGCATCGTGCTTGATTTAAAAGGAAAGATAGCTTTAATCACTGGTGCATCGCGAGGCATTGGTGCGGCTGTTGCTCAACTGTTGGCTGAACGAGGAGCCGATATCATCATCAACTACCGCAGCAAAGCACATCGTGCTGAAGAAATTGCCGCAAATGTGATGGCAACTGGACAACGTGCAGTTCTCGCACAGGCAGATATTACCAATGAAGAGGAAGTTGGCAAAATGATGCAGAACATTGCCACTAACCTGACAAAATTAGACTTGCTAGTACTGAATGCCAGTGGTGGTATGGAAAAGGATAAATCCACCGACTATGCGATGGATCTCAATCTTAAGGCTCAAGAACGATTAGCAGATCTAGCAGTTCTCCTAATGAAAGATGGTGGGCGAATTGTGTTTGTGACTAGTCACTTAGCGCATTTTTATGGACAAAAGCCTGTAAGTGCCATCTACGAAAACGTTGCTGCAAGTAAATACGCAGGTGAGCAGTCGCTGCGCGATCGCATTCCTAAATTTACTGAAAAAGGAATTCGTTTGGTAGTCGTTAGTGGAGATTTAATCGAAGGGACAATCACACCAAAACTAATGGAACGAGCCAATCGAGGATTTATCAACGAACGACGCGAACAAGCAGGTACATTACCAACCGTTGCTGATTTTGCCACGGCGATCGCTGATGCCTGTGCAAATAAAAGTCTCCGCAGTGGAGAGACTATATTTGTAGGAAGTACAGAATGGTAATTAGAAGCAAAGGGGGGCGCTTAGCGCCCCCCTTTGAAAAACTAACTTCTCAAAGTTGCTTGGAACTTCTCTTCGAGTAAATCGCGAACTTTCTGATGAACGGGGTTAATGTCGGCATCAGTTAAGGTGCGATCGCTAGCTCGATAGACTAGTCTGAAGGCAAGACTGCGCGAACCTTCGGGAACACCTTTACCAATATATTGATCGAAGAGGGTGACAGAATCGAGCAACTCGCCACCCACATGGGTAATCGATCGCTGAATATCGGCAACGGTGAATTTGAGTGGTGCGAAGAAAGCAATATCGCGATCGCTACTGGGGTAAGTCGAGAAGGGCTGGAAAGTGGGAATTGACTTCTTCATCATCGCATCGAGCAAGGTGTAGAAATCTAACTCAAACACATAGATCTCATCGGGAAGTTCCTTTTCGGCGCGTAGTTGTGGATGGAGTTGACCAAATGTACCGAGGCGCTCACCCGAAATCCAGAGGGAAGCGGTGCGTCCGGGGTGTAGGCGATCGTCCTTTTGATCGGGTTGATATTCCACAGTGACCGAGAGATTGTGGAATACGGAATCGAGTAGACCTTTGGCTTCGTAAAAGTTTAGAGGCTTAGAATCATGCTGCCATGCGCCCACGGTGGGATCGCCGCCGAAAATACCTGCAATGCGATCGGTTTCATCACTACCCGCTTCATCGAGCCAGAACACACGACCGATTTCAAAGCCATTCAAGATGCCATTACCTTGATTGATATTGAAGGCGCAAGCATCAATCAAATTAGTGAGCAGGTCACCGCGCAAGGCTCCATACTCGATCGCTACGGGGTTATTGATTTTCACCTGATGGGATTCGGTGGGACTGCATAGAGACATATGCATTACTTCCGTTAAGCCAACGGCGCGGAAGGCGGCGCGAATCATCCGACCACCTTCTTGATCGGCGGAAAGGAAGCCAAATTCGGTTCTGGCTGGCAGAGTTTCTACAAATTTGTCATAGCCATAGATCCGCGCAATCTCTTCTACGAGGTCAATTTCGCGCTCAATATCCGCATAGCGATAGGGCGGAACGGTTACTTTCCAAGTGGCATAGCTACCTTCTTCAATGGGGTGTTTTTCCAGTTCAAAGGACAAGACCTTGAGGGTTTGCTCAACTTCTGCTTCCGAAAGGAGAGGCAATACACTTTCATCTTCGCGATCGACTTCACCGAGAATTTGCCACACTTTCGTCAAGCGCAAATCAATCACCCGCACTTCCTGAGAACGCGCATCGGCAACACTTTGCTCGATAACTTCACCACCTGCGAGTTCCACAATCATTTGGATTGCCTTGGCGGTAGCTGACTCGATCGCTGCCTGATTGACACCACGTTCATAGCGTGCCGATGCCTCAGTGCGTAAACCCTGAGCGCGTGCCGATCGCCTTGTCGTAACTTGCGTAAAGAGAGCCGCTTCTAAAACAATATTGGTCGTTTGTTCAGAAACTTCGGTTTCTGCGCCACCCATTACCCCCGCGATCGCGATCGGTTTGTCGCCAGAGGTGATTAAGAAGTTCTGACTGGTGAGAGTGCGATCGGTATCATCAAGGGTTTTAATTTTTTCGCCAGCCTTAGCAAAGCGCACCCCGATATTCAGATCCTTGTCCAAGGTATCCGCATCAAATGCATGGAGCGGCTGTCCCCATTCCAATAGGATGTAATTGGTGATATCGACAATATTGTTGATCGATCGCATTCCTGCGGCTTCCACGCGACGCTTGAGCCATTCAGGAGATGGGGCAACCTTTACGCCTTTAATCAAAGTACCGATATAGGCAGGGCAGGACTTGGGATCTTCCACCTTCACCCAGTTGGCAACCTTGGGCTGAAAATCTTTAGTGGCTAAGGGTAAACGCACCTCTTTACCGAGTAGAGCCGCCACTTCACGGGCGATCCCCACCACACTCAAGGCATCGGCACGGTTGGCAGTCGATGTCACATCAAGGATGGCATCATCCAGACCTAGCAAGGGGCGCACGTCTGCACCAACGTTTAAGCCATCAGGAAATTCATGGATGCCGCTTGATTCTTTGGCTAAGCCAATCTCGGCGAGGGAGCAGATCATCCCTTCAGAACGCTCACCCCGTAACTTTGTGGGGCGCAATTTTAAATCAATAGTCGGTAAATAAGTCCCAATTGTGGCTACAGGCACAAATAAGCCCTGTCTCGCGTTTGCCGCACCACAGACAATTTGCAAGGGTTCAGGTGCGCCAATATCGACTTTACATACCTGTAATTTATCGGCATTAGGATGGCGATCGGCGGTGAGGATATGACCAACGACCACGCCCTCAGCCCATGTTCTGCGGTCTTCGATGGACTCCACTTCAAAGCCTGCCATCGTGAGTTTTTCTTCTAGCTCTTGGGGCGAGAGATCGCAGTCAACAAGTTCGCGGAGCCAATTCAAAGAGATACGCATTGGGAGTTTCTAGGGAAAAGTGTTAAGAAATATTCAGGTTATAGTAGTTTAGCAAAATCCGCACGGCAAACTTACTAACTGCATTGCATGTCTAAGTAGCTAGGCGCAATTAAGCTATGGGGCACGCGCAGCGTGCCCCATAGCTTTTGGTTAGCGATCGCCTTGCTCATAAGTAGTAATAATGTTCTGAATTTCATCTGCGGCAATATCAACCTGTTCAGATTTGGGATAAATAGTCAGTAAGATAATCCCCGTTGCAGTTTTGACGTAATAAATTAAACGATAGCCACCACTTTTGCCCTTTTGATTATCACTATTGCGAACTCTCAGTTTAAAAACTGCATAGCCAATTCCAGAGATTTGATCACCTAGTATTTGACCTTGTTCTAATTGGGTGATGATTGGTTGGATATCTTTACGAATACTTCGATATTTTTTAGCTAGTGTGCGTAAGTTTTTTTGAAAAGTTGGTGATGCTTCAACTTGAATTAAAGGTTTCTCAGTCATCTTCAATTCCATCCCACAATTGAGAAACTGGAATTGTTTGTCCAGTCATGGCTTCATGCCAAGCTTGGCGAAAATCTGATAGGATTTCTGATTGTGTTGGGTCTGTCGCTTCTGGGATTAGGACAATAACTTCTACTCGACTATTTTTGTCATTCAAGAGAGGATGATCTAGAGTAAGTTGACCTTCCTCATTGATGGTTGCCATTGCTTTCAGTGCTTTCATTATTGCTCCAAAATGCTTTTATTACTTAGACACTTTCCCCATTTTTATTACGGGCTATAAGATGGTATTCTGCAACTGATATTAAGCGGATATCTAGTAACATTGTCATTACTGAATACTTCTTGCTATATAAAGCCCAATCCTATCATGCCTGAAGTTAATCCTGCTTCAATTAGTCAAACGATCGCTGATCGTCTTAATCAAATTCGTGTCAATATCCCGCCGCAGGTGAAACTGGTTGCTGTTAGTAAATACACGACTACGGAAGCTGTGAGGGCTGCCTATGCGGCAGGGGTGCGTGATTTTGGTGAATCGCGAGTGCAGGACTCCAAAATCAAACAAACGGAACTTGCAGATTTAACGGATATTACTTGGCACATGATTGGATCATTGCAAAGTAACAAAGCAAGGCAAGCGATCGCCCAATTTGATTGGATTCATTCGCTTGATCGCCTTAGCCTTGCCTCACAATGCGATCGCTTAATTCAGGAACTCGGCAAATCACCAAAATTACTATTGCAGGTAAAGCTGGCGGAAGATCCTCATAAATCAGGTTGGACAGAAGCAGAACTATTAGCGGATTTACCTCAATTAGAGAAGTTGCAAAACCTTGATATTGTGGGACTGATGACGATTTTGCCTTTGGGCTTAAATGGAGATCAAGCCTATGAGGTTTTTAGTCGTGTAGGGGAATTAGCCGCAAAGTTGCGATCGCTCGGTTGGGCAAATATTCAAGAACTCTCGATGGGGATGTCGGCGGACTATGCGATCGCAGTTAAGGCAGGTGCAACGATGATTCGGGTTGGTAGCCAAATATTTTCTGGTTATTAAGTACAGCGCTTTGCACGGATTTAAAACTCGGAAAAATTTTTGAAAGCGCGGCAAAGCCGTGCTTTCAATTTGCTAAAGCCAAAAATCTTGATAGGCAGCACTTTTCACGAATTGTCAAGATTACCTCATGATTTCCTCATTTTGTTTTTTTATATTAAGGAATAACCCTACTGAAAATCCTCAATGATTTGATGATTTAGGGTTGATTTAGTGTTTTTGATATCTAGGCAATCAGTATTGAGGAGGCAAGCATCTTGAAAATTTTAATAGTGGAGGATGATCGTCTCTCGGCATCAATACTGTTGCAACTACTAACGGAATCTAATTACACCATTGATACGGCTGCCGATGCTAAAACTGCGTGGCAATATATCGAGACCTATACCTATGACTTGCTGGTTCTCGATATCATGTTGCCTGATAGTGATGGCATTGATCTCTGCACTAAGTTACGAGCCGCAGGTTACATGATTCCGATCTTGCTGCTTACGGCGAAGGATAGTACTAGCGATCGCGTTATGGGTTTAGAAGCAGGAGCCGATGACTATGTGGTGAAACCCTATGCCTTTCAGGAGTTAATTGCAAGGATTCGGGCGTTATTACGGCGCTACCATGATCACGATACATTGGTGCAGGGGCTGACTTGGGAGAATCTCCGTTTAGATTTCAGTACCAATACTGTGACCTATAATCAGCAACCTTTACGCTTAACTCAAAAAGAATATGGTTTATTGGAACTATTCCTCAGACATCCTCAACAGGTATTTAGCCGCAGTGTGTTAATAGATAAGGTCTGGTCAGCAGGAGAGTTTCCCAGTGAGGAGGCTGTAACGACACATATTAAAGGATTGCGACAGAAGTTGAAGGCGGCAGGGATTAGCGAAGATCCGATTGAGACTTTGTATGGATTGGGATATCGACTCAAGGCGGAACCTACTGCCAAACAACAGGATCAGCCTAGTGCGATCGCTTCTATACCACAGCAAACTGCCGAGGCGCGGGTGAAAGAGGCTCTAGCCGAGATTACGAAAAGATTGCATGACAATTTAGCGGAATTAATCCCGATGTTTCGGCGGGTAGCGATCGCCGTGGAGGAGGGGAATTTAGATTTAGAAATGCGCCATAAAGCTTGTATGGAAGCGCATCGGCTGATTGGCTCCTTGGGAACTTTGGGATTTCCGCAAGGCTCAACGATCGCACGTCAGATTGAGCAACTGCTCAAGGATGATGAGACTCTAAACTCAACTGATGCTGACAATCTGAAGCAATTGATCAATACCTTGCAAGCAATTACGACGGATTCTCTGAATACGACTAATCATCATGTAGCGGTGTCGCATCCACCGATTGAGTCTGCTAAGTTACCACTGTTGCTGATTGTGGATGATGATGTGGAATTTGTCCAAGAGATTCAACTGGAGGCGGAAACTTGGGGAATGCGGGTGGAAACAGCGCATAGCTTAGCGATCGCAAGGGAAAAAATTGATCAAGAGCGACCTAATATCATTCTCTTAGATGTAATGTTTCCTGAGAGTGACAATGGCTTTGTGCTGTTGGATGAACTGGCGCAAAAGCAAATTGATATTCCCACGGTGATCACTACTGCTACAAGTGGATTGAGTGAGCGGGTGATGGCTGCCCAGAGAGGGGGACAAGCCTTTATCGAAAAGCCAGCTTCGGCAGAGGAAATCCTCAGTACGATCGCGCAGGTAATGCAGCAACAACGGAACGATCGCCCCAGAGTGCTAATCGTTGATGACGATATCCATATATTGAAAGTCTTGCAAATTCTATTGGCGCAATGGGATCTTGAAGTTTCGCTGTTAGCCGATCCTAAGCAGTTTTGGCAGGTTTTGGAATCCGCTGCTCCTGATTTGCTGATTTTGGATTTGAATATGCCCGACTATAGTGGCATCGATCTCTGTCGAGCAGTCCGAACCGCTTCACTATGGCACGATTTACCGATTGTCTTTTTGTCATCCCAGAGCGATCGCCAGACGATTCGCCAAATATTTGCGGCGGGGGCAGATGACTATTTGAATAAGCCAATTGTGGAAGCGGATTTGCAGACAAGGATTCTCAGTCGATTAGAACGCAGTCGCGTATCGCGTCAGGCAGCAGATTTTGATGGACTCACGGGTATCTATACTCATCGTCGTGGTATCCAAAGCTTGACACAACTTATCCGACTCGCGACTCGCAATCATCAAAGCCTCTGTTTAGCGATTTTGGATCTGGACTTATTTAAGCAGGTGAACGATCGCTATGGACATGGCGTAGGCGATTTAGTGCTCAAACAGTTTGGGAAGCTATTGCGGCAAAATTTCCGTAGTGAGGATGTGACAATGCGCTGGGGTGGTGAGGAATTTGTGGTGGGCTTGTATGGAGCTAATAGTCAGCAAAGTATAGAACGTCTGAATGAATTCTTAGAAATTTGGCGACAGCAAAAATTTTTGGTCACGGCAACAGAATCTTTTAGTGTGACCTTTAGTGCAGGAGTAGTTGAATATCTCCAAGATGGTAGTAGTGTTGAGCTTTTATATCAACGGATGGATAAGGCTCTTTATCAAGCAAAGGAGACAGGAAGAAATAGAATTGTATTAGCAAGTAATTTCTAGGTAAGATGATCACATCCTCACCGAATGAACGCGATCACCATCTCCAATCGCTCAAAGCGTATATGCTCAAATATGGCTTTGGGGTAGCATTTTTACTGTTATTTGGTTGTGGGATTGCCTCTTATGTCAGTATTCAGCGCTTAAAGGAAAATCGCCACAGTTTAGTCCATACTCGTGCGGTAATTGAGAATCTACAGGGAATCATTGGCGATATCGTTGATGCAGAACTGGGGCGACGGGGGCAGATTATTACCGAAGATCCAATTTTTGTGCTCGGCATCGATACCAAAATTAAAGGACTACGAGATCGCCTCAAAGACTTACGCCAATTGATCCAAGACAATCCTAATCAGCAAAAACATTTTGCTATTGTCGAGCCATTAGTCAATCAACGCCTTGAGGTTCTCGAAAAATCGCTGCAACTATGGCAACAAAATCCTAAGAATACAGCTAATCAAGTGGAATTGACCTATCGGGCTTGGCAATTGCGTCAGGAAATTGAGGCGAAGATCGCCCAAATGCGAAAGGTAGAAGATCAGCTAATTATCGTGCAATCGCAAGCCGTTGAGGATAATGTTCAAACCACCCTGATTTTTGTCATTCTTGGTTCTGTAACTGGTTTTAGCTTATTTGTATTCATTTACTTGATGCTGACTCAAGAAGTAGCTATTCGCAAACAAGCGGAACTGCAATTACAACAAAATAATCAAGACTTAGAGCAAAAAGTTGAGGAACGCACGGCAGAGTTACAAACAAAAGAGCAACTATTTCGCCTAGCGATTTTTAATGCACCTTTGCCGATTACTTTACATATCGAAAATGATGAATTTTTATTGGTAAATCAGGCATGGACAGACCTATCTGGCTATGCGATCGCCGATATTCCCACTGTGCGTGATTGGACGCGCCAAGTCTATGGTGAGAGACATCTTGAGGTTGATGCTTTTTTACAGGAATTTTATGCCAGATCTGAGCATTTTAATAGTGATATTGCTCAAGTAGATACTGCTCAAATAATCACCAAACAGGGACAGAGGCTATTTTGGGACTATTATTCTGCGCCCTTAGACATTCAACCTAACGGCAAGCGTCTATGGATCTCGATGGCGATCGATGTGACCGATCGCAAACTTGCTGAAGATGCTTTACGCGCTAGTCAGAGACAATATGAAACCCTTGCAGAAGTAGTACCTGTGGGTATCTTTCGTGCTGATCTACAAGGCAACAGTATTTATGTAAATCACCGCAGTTGCGAAATTATGGGGATCAGTTTTGCGGAGGCGATGGGTTCAGGCTGGGCAAAGAGTATTCATCCCGAAGATCGCGATCGCGTATTTAGGCAATGGCATGAGGCAGCCACACATCGCCAAAAATTTTATGCTGAATATCGATTTCTCCATCCTGATGGAAAAATTACATGGGTAGTTGCTCAGGTAATTCCCGAAATCGAAAATGACATCATGCTGGGATATGTCGGCACGATGACGGATATTAATTTGCTCAAATCCGTCGAAAAAGAACTCCAAGATGCCAAGGATGAACTCGAAATTAGGGTTGCCGATCGCACTGCGGAGTTGTCTCAACGCCAAATCGAACTAGAAAACCTTAACCGTCGTTGGCAATCATTGCTAGACAATGTGCGTCTATTAGTGATTGGTATCAATCATGAGGGCTGCATCGAATATGTTAATCCATTTTTTCTGGCAGAAACAGGTTACACATTAGATGAGGTAATTGGTCAAGATGTCTTTACCTTATTGTTGCAAGGCGAACAAGCAAAAGCATCAAAGTTAGCATTTGATGAACTAATTACAAGTGGTGAATATCCTCACTTTCAAAATAAGATTTTGACCAAGGCAGGTGAGCTATTAGCGATCGCTTGGAATAACACTGCAATGCGCGATAGCACGGGCAATATTATTGGCACATTAAGCATCGGTGAAGATATTACCGATAAGTTGGCAGTAGAAAAGCTTAAGAGTGAATTTATCTCGGTAGTCAGTCATGAATTGCGAACACCCCTATCTTCAATTCGCGGGGCACTAGGTTTACTCGCCTCAGGAGTGTTAGCCAATCAACCTGATACATCTCAACATATGCTGAATATCGCAGCCTCTGACACAGAGCGCCTAGTCCGTCTAGTCAATGACATTCTCGACTTAGAGCGTTTAGAATCCAATATCATCAACCTTGATCGCCAATGGTGGGATACGGCGGAGATCTGCCAGCAAGCCATAGAAACCCTGCAAGCGATCGCTGAGACAAGTCAGGTCAAGCTATCGAGTCATGTGCCATCCTTGCAAATTTTTGGCGATCGCGATCGGCTTGTGCAAATTCTGGTGAATTTATTGAGCAATGCCGTCAAGTTTTCGCCGCCTCAGAGTGAAGTATTACTTACAGTTGAGTCATCGCCCCATGAGATTATTTTCCATATTCAAGATCATGGAAGGGGCATTCCTGAACAAATGCTAGAGAAGATTTTTGACCGCTTCAGTCAAGTTAATGGCTCGGATTCTCGACAGGGAGGGACAGGTTTAGGCTTAGCGATCTGTCGTACTATCGTCAAGCAGCATGGCGGTAAGATCTGGGCAGAAAGCGTTTGGTCAGAGGGGAGTAACTTTTCATTCACAATTCCCAATCAAATCAGCTAAAACAAATAAATACTGATATTACGTGGAAGGAATACCTGCGATGTTGAAAGATCGGGGCTGGCACGGGGGCACAGCCCCTACCCAAAATTTAAATTATTCAGGTAGGGGCAATCCCCCCGTGGTTGCCCTGCTGTGCTAGCAGCAAGAAATTCATACCCTGAGTTCCACATAACACCAGTAAATAAACGAACTGTAATCTTAGCCCCCCTAGCCCCCCAATTCTGGGGGGAACCAGATTTAAGTCCCCCAGAATTGGGGGATTTAGGGGGCTTATTGCTAGACTTTTAGCCGCAATTTTATGTGTCATGGAATTCTGAAATGATTTCTAAAACTTTCTATTGTCCTCAGATTGTTCTCATTTTCTTAGATTAGGCTATTCATAACTGATGTTACGTGGAAGGAATTCCTGCAATGTTGAAGGATCGGGGCTGGCACGACGGAGGCACAGCCCCTACCCAAAATTTAAATTATTTAGGTAGGGGCAATCCCTCCGTGGTTGCCCTGCTGTGCTAGCAGTAAGAAATTCATACCCTGAGTTCCACGTAACACCAGTTCATAATTCTGAGCTAAGGCTCTTGTGGATAAAAAATGTCCCACCAACGGTAGCTTCGACTCCGCTCAGCCAACGGTAGCTGAGCGGAGTCGAAGCCACAGTTACTTTAATTAATAGCAAGTTCCTAAGGTAATTTTTACCCCGATATTATGGTTACAGCTAGTTCCGATAAAACTCTACTTCTCATTGATGATGAATATATGATTCGTCAGGTCGTGCAGGTTTGTCTCGAAAACCTGAGTAATTGGAAAACCACGATCGCAACATCAGGCAAAGAAGGATTAACTACCGTCGCGCAAGTTAAACCCGATGCCATTTTGCTAGATATGATGATGCCAGAGATGAATGGGTTTGACTTTCTCGAAAAATTGCAAGCAGATGATGAAATCGCCCATATTCCCGTCATCTTATTAACATCCTGTACCACTCTCCTCAGTCATAGAACTCTGTTAGATCTCGGATGCAAAGGTGTAATTAGTAAACCCTTTGAGCCGATCACCCTTGTTTCACAAATTGCCTATATATTAGGTTGGTAGCGATGATCTCTTGCATCTTCCTAAAATCATGACCACCTTAACTCCAAACTCTAATGATTATCTGTTTAAGTCAATCATGACAGTTTTGATTGTGGATGATGCGGAAGCCGATCGCATTACCTATATGCGCTATCTTCAGGGCGATCAAAACCATCGCTACAGATTTTTAGAAGCGGAAACCATCGAGGAAGGTCTAGCACTATGGCGATCGCAAAATCCTGACATTGTGCTGCTTGACTATGCTCTGCCCGATGGTGATGGCTTAGAAATCTTGCAAGCGATGAGAACAGAAAATCTCATGGGCAAACTAGAAACCATCATGCTCACTGGTCAAGGCAATGATGAGCTTGCAGTCAAGGCGATGCGTCTAGGAGCTGCCGATTATTTGGTAAAAGGTGAGCTTACTGCCATTTCCCTCTGTACCCGTGTAGGGCAAGTATGCGATCGCATCCATATCAATCGTCAACTTAAGCGATCGCAAGAGCAGGAACTTTTAATTGCTCAAATCTCCCTTAAGATTCGGAAATATCTAGAATTAGAAGATGTTCTCAGTGTGATTGTCCAAGAAGTACGCGCCTTTCTCAATGCCGATCGCACTGTCATTTATCAATTTAATCCCGACTTTAGTGGCATGGTCGTGGCGGAATCCGTCTTACCACCTTGGGAAGCTTGTTTTCATAAACAACTCAGTGATGAGCATTTTCCTGAGACTATGGGCGGAGCCTATCGCGAAGGACGAGTTTTTGTCGCTCCTGATGTATATCAAGCAAATCTCAGTGAATGTCATCTGCAATTACTGGAGCAGTTCCACATCAGAGCCAGCCTGATCGTACCAATTCTCCAAAATCAAGATCACAACAATCGTCTATGGGGCTTGCTCTGCGCCTATCAATGCTTTGAACCACGCCATTGGGAAGAAGTTGATATTCGCCTGCTCCAGCAATTATCCGTACAGTTAGCGATCGCCCTGCAACAGGCTGAACTATATCGCAGTTTGCAAGTTACCAATAACTTACTCTCCAAAGAGATTCAAGATCGCCTCCAAGCCGAAATTGAACTACTGCAATCCAATGCTCTATTAGAAATGCGTGTAGCCGAGCGCACAGCAGCGCTATATCAAAGTCAACAGGAATTTCTTTCCCTTGCCGAAAATTCGCCTAACATTATTGGTCGTCTCGATCGCCAAATGCGTTATCTATATATCAACTCGGCAATAGAAAAATTAACAGGAATTCCTGCACAAGCATTTATAGGCAAAACAGGGCGAGAAATGGGAATACCTGAAGAAAATCTCGCCCTCCAAGAAGCTGCCGTCACTAAATTATTAGAAACAGGTAATTCGCAATCCTATGAGATTGGCTATTTATTACCAACGAGCAAAGAGAGGGAGTATTACAGAGTCTACATTGTTCCTGAATATAACCATGATGGCGAAATTACGACCATGTTAATTATTTTTCAAGACATTACCCCTAATAAACTGAAAGAAATTGCTGTCCAAGAAATCAATCAACGTTGGCAATCGTTGCTTGATAATGTGCGTCTAATCGTTGTGGGACTGACAGCACAGGGGCTTGTGGAATATGTAAATCCTTTCTTTTTAGAAATTACGGGTTATAAATTTGCCGAGGTCATTGGGCAAGATTGGTTTTATAACTTTTTACCGCAAATTGACCAAGAAAAACTTAAGCAAACTTTCATCGATGCCCTAGCTAACGACGCAATATTTAATAATTTCCCGCGTTACTATCAAAATCCGATCATCACTAGAGCAGGTGAAGAGCGCATGATTGCATGGAACAATACCCCCTTACGCAATCCAAATAATAAAATTATCGGCACAATCAGCATTGGCGAAGACATTACCGATAAGTTAAAGGTTGACAAAATCAAAGGTGAATTTATTTCGATCGTGAGCCATGAACTCCGCACGCCCTTATCTTCAATTCGCGGGGCATTAGGTTTACTGGCTTCGGGAGTATTAGATGAAAAACCTGACACAGCGAAACATATGCTGAATATTGCGGTGGCAGATACCGAAAGGCTAGTACGACTAGTAAATGATATTCTGGATTTGGAACGTTTAGAATCTAGTCGCATCACTCTCAATCGCCATTGGTATGATGTGACCGAGCTATGCGAACAAGCACTGAAAACAATGCAAACGCTTACTACTGATCATCAAATCCAGATAGTTAGCAATGTCCCATCCTTACAAATTTGGTGTGATCGCGATCGCCTTGTCCAAACCATTGTCAATTTACTTAGCAATGCGATCAAGTTCTCTCCGCCCCATAGCGAAGTTCGCTTTGACGTATACTCAACTACCCAAGATATTCTGTTTAAAATCAGCGATCAAGGTCGTGGTATTCCTGAAAACTCTTTAGAAAGTGTTTTTGAGCGGTTTCATCAAGTCGATGCCTCCGACTCTCGCCAAAAGGGAGGCACAGGCTTAGGTTTAGCCATCTGTCGCAGCATTATTCAGCAACATGGCGGTAAAATTTGGGCTGAGAGCGTTCTATCCCAAGGCAGTACATTTTCCTTTACGATTCCCCATCATCTAGGTTAGGAGCAATGACGATGTATACCAAATCACTGTTATTAATTGACGATGAACCCAATCTCGCATCGGTAATTGCCGTATGTTTAGAAAGCTTTAAGGGGTGGTCAGTGCGCGTCAGCAATTCTGGGAAAGAGGCTTTGAGCATTGTGGAAAGTCTGCAACCTGATGCGATTTTGCTAGATGTGATGATGCCCGAAATGGATGGGATTCAAGTCTATCAACAACTACAAACCAATTCCCATACTCAAAATATTCCTGTCATTCTATTAACCGCTAAAGTCCAAACTAGCGATCGCGAACAGTTTGCCAAACTAGGCGTAGCAGGGACAATCGCCAAACCCTTTGATCCGATCGCGATCGCCGACCAAATCGCTCAACTTTTAAATTGGTAAATCATTAGTTGCTAATGATTTACCTCAATCCCCTTTAAAAAAGGGGAAGAAGAAAATTCTCCCCCTTTTTAAGCTACCGTGTACACACAAGTCATAAAACCTATCTAAGTCAACAATTAATCGCCCCCTAGCCCCCAATTCTGGGGGAACAAGAAAATAAAATCTCTTCAAAGTCCCCCAGAATTGGGGGATTTAGGGGGCTTAGATACATTGAAACGAAGACAGATAGACTTGTGTGTAAACGGTAGCTTAATGGGAGAGGGGGCTGAAGGGTGAGGGATACAATTAAACTAGTAAATTCCTCCATCCTCAGATTGTTCTCATTTTTAGTAACTACAATATTTTTAAATTCTTAATTAGAAGAAATACTTTTCTTTAAATCCAAAATGGAAGTTATAGCTCAAAAAACGATTTTAGTAATAGACGATGACTACTATATTTGTGATGTCTTAAAGACTTGCTTAGAAATTTTCGGGGGATGTAAAGCCATTACAACACTCTATGCGGAAGAAGGGTTAGACATAGTTGCTGAAAATCCTCCTGACGCAATTGTGCTGGATATTTTGATGCCAAATATGGATGGATTTGCCTTTCTCAAAAAATTACAAGCCAATCCCCAAATAGCTGACATTCCTGTTGTTTTATTAACCGCTCGCGCAGATCTCACAGATCCGCAAGCGATCGCCAAGTTAGGAGTTAATGGTGCGATCGCCAAGCCGTTCCATCCAGTCAAATTATTTTCAGAAATTTCTCAGATATTGGGCTGGTAGTATTTATACCCAGAAGAGAATTGCGGCGCGAAGCGCCGCAATTCTCTTCTGGGTTTGCTTCGGCTAGATTAACTATCTTTACACCTCATAATTCCTTTATTTTCTGCTGATATCTTAATTTGCATCGAAGTAAATAAGTAGCTGGGCGCAATTAAATATAAAACCCCAAAACCTGTGGCGCACGCTGCGCGTGCGCCACAGGTTTTGTCTCTGGGTTTTAGCTATTTAGTATTTCGATCGCACTTGTGTAGAACAGTTTTTGAGGCGCATTCATAAATTATTTATGAATTAATAAACTTAATGAAAAAACACCTATATAGGAATGGAGACATGAAGGATTTAGGGATTCTGAAAATAGTCCCTACGAAAACCAGACAGTTAATTTACAAACTAGATCCAGAGACCTATCAACATTGCTGTCGCTTATCATTGCTAGCCAAAGCTTTCAGCAAGTTCCTGCAATTATCAAACCAAGAAACGCAACTTTTAATGTGGGGGGCTTATTTCCATGACATCGGTAAAGTCTTTATCTCTCCAAACATTTTGCATAAACCCACCGCCTTAGATCTAGAAGAGTGGGGGATCATGAAACTCCATCCCATGATCGACAATACCGATCTACATTTGCCCGAAGAGCTAGAGACGATTATCCCAATTATCCAATGCCATCACGAGCGATGGGATGGCTCAGGCTATCCCTATGGTTTATGCAAAGAAGAAATTCCCCATTTAGCAAGGATTGTCCAAATATTAGATATCTATGAGGCTTTAACCCATAAACGTAGCTACAAACCCGCCTTTAGTCCATTAGTAGCGATCGCCATCATTCAAGAAGAAGCTCGCAAAGGTTGGTATCAGCCATTATTAATCGAACAAATCGTTGAATTTGTATATTCTTCCCATACTGACCATCGCTAAGGGAAGCAGATTTTTTGTAGCGCGACGAAGTGATGCCAAAAAAATTAGGTTACTGAAATAGTAATATTTCACCATCCACAGAATTTCCTCATTTTTGGATATTAACCTAAATATTCAACCTATAATAAACAAATAGACTATTTGTTAAACCATCAATGAGGTTAGTCTGATCCCAAAAACTATGTTTTTTAACCTGTTAATTTTCACTATAGATTTGTTGTTAGCGGAAAACACTGATAGTGATTTAATTGGGATTCTAACTTAAATTCCATTTTTGAGTTTAAATATAGCCTCTAGGGGATGTTATTAGGTCTCTCACCGCTATTTACCCCCATTATCAAGTTTATGAATCAAATTACGGTCAATAACTCTACTTGTGAGTTAGGTTGGTGGCTAGAAATTTTGACTGCACAACCTCTCTGCCTATACTACTTTGGTGCATTTACAAGTCGCCAAGAGGCAGAAGCCCAACAAGCTGGATTTATCCAAGATCTCCTACAGGAAAATGCACTGCTCCTTTCGACTAACCTACAATTTTTGCAACCTAATCAGATAACTTTGATAGGGGATGATTTGCGATCGCATATTCATGGATTTAGAAAACTACCTAAACCCAGAAGAATTGCCGCAACCCCACTTGTTTGAGTTTGCAGTTTGCCCAAATACATCGGTTTAAGCACTTTAGATTATTGCTATTATGAAAAACATCGATCGCCTTTATCAATGCCATGTTTTCGGTCAAGAAACTGATATTTGGCAACTGCAATGCCATTTACGCATCATTTATCAACAATTCGGGCAACAAATTGTGATCGTATCTCCGCAAAATTGTGAAATTGGTTGGTTCATCGAATCCAAAACAACAAAACTTGCTACACAAATCGTGCGAGAGTTTCATCTTAATCCTGAGAGCTTAGTCTGGATTGAGCATGATCCCCATTATGCTAACCGTCCAATTGGCACAGAATATAGTGAGGTGAGATTTGAATGGCATCAAGCGATCGCCTTTAATCCTCAATGGCATCCCATCTCCAATGAGGAACTAGAACTTATGATTGGCAATCAATGGCTCACGGGAAGTTTGGAAAATCAGTTGGCTTTAACAAAGGAAGAAATTTTAAGAAAGATGGTTAATGTCTAATTGATGTAATGATCCCCCTCAATTCCACTTTTTAAGGGCGAAGAAGAAAATTCTCTCTCCTTTTGTAGCTACGCTGTACACACAAGTCTAACTGTCTTCGTTTCAATATATCTAAGCCCCCTCAATCCCCCAATTCTGGGGGACTTTGAAAGACTTTTATTTTCTTGTTCCCCCAGAATTGGGGGCTAGGGGGCGATTAACTGTTGATTTAGCACAGCAGGGCAACCACGGGGGGATTGCCCCTACCTAAATAATTTAAATTTTCGGTAGGGGCTGCGCCCCCGTGCCAGCCCCGATCCTTCAATATCGCAGGAATTCCTTCCACGTAACATCAGTGCTAAAGAGAATTATTCTCAAACAAGCTCTTATCGGAGCAACAGAACATTAATATGGATTTGCTACTCTTCTCCTGCGGGAGAAAAAATTGGGGGATAAAGTTTTGTCTAAATATCAGTAATTAAAAAATAGTGCAAAAAAAGTAACGCCCGCACTCTATGCGTCACAGCTTTTTAATTACGATTAAATGCTGAACTACATAATTGCCTCATTTTTAACTGTTACTATTTCTTGTAATCAAACTTTCGTGATTTATATAGCAATCCTAAAGGGTTTGTGGAAGCGCACCCCTTCGGGGTGCGCTTCCACAAACCCAAAAATCTACAAATGATTTAGGACTGCTATACAAGAGTTTAGATTAATCTAAGCAACAATATCGTAATCGCTCAGCCCCTTACCTTCGATGCAAATCGTCAATCTCCCCATCAATAACGAAGAAGCAGTTAACCTCACTAATTGCGATCGCGAACCGATTCATGTCCCCAGTTCGATCCAGCCCCACGGAGTACTGCTCGTGCTCAGTGAACCTGATATCAAAATTATGCAGGTCAGCGAAAACACCTTTGATCTTTTGGGACTTACACCTGCGGAATTGCTCGATCGCCGATTAGATGAATTTATTAGTAGTGAGCATATTGAAGCAATTAGTAGCTGCTTAGATCGAAGTTTTGAACATATCAATCCCATTCCCCTCAAATTTTATACGCCAGATGATGATAGCACTCCTCTCAGCTTTAACGGAATTGTGCACCGTGCGATCACTGGTGAGCTAGTTTTGGAATTGGAACCAACAGTTTCCATAATTAAAAATGACTTTTTTCAGTTTTATCATCAAATTAAGAACACCCTCACCAAAATGCAGACGGCTCTTAATTTGACAGAGCTATGTAACTTAATTGTCCAAGAGATCCAAGCCATCACAGGTTTTGATCGGGTGATGATCTATCGCTTTAATGAGAATGGCGATGGTACTGTCATTGCCGAAGCTAAGCAAGATGAGCAAGAAGCATTTTTGGGAATGCACTTTCCCGACACCGACATTCCCAAACAAGCAAAACATCTCTATACACTTAATTGGTTGCGCCTAATTCCAGATATAAACTATCAAGCGATCGGGCTAGCAACCCATCAAGAGGAAGACTCAGAACCATTGCCAAAACTGGACATGAGTTATTGCAGTTTGCGATCTGTCTCTCCCATTCATATTGAATATCTCAAGAATATGGAAGTGGCTGCATCCATGTCAGTTTCCCTCATTCAAAATCAGGAGCTTTGGGGATTGATCTCCTGTCATCACTCCACTCCCAAATTTATTCCCTATGAAATCCGCACAATCTGCGAGTTTTTGGGACAGCTTATGTCTACGGAAATCGCCAATAAGGAAGCGAACGAAAACCTTGATTACAAACTCTATCTCAAAACCCTTCAGGGACAGTTTGTAGAGCGATTAGCCCGCACCGATGATTTTGTTAGTGAACTAATTGCTGATCCTGAGGCGTTGCTGAAGTTGACAGGAGCCGCAGGGGTTGCCGTTTGTCAAAGCAATGTCGATATCACTCTGATTGGACAGACTCCTACCTTAGAGCAGATCAAAACATTGCTGCCTTGGTTACTTGAGCATTACAACCAAGATATTTTTGTCACCGATAGTCTGTCTAGACTCTATCCCCTAGCTGAGGAATATACTGCGATCGCTAGTGGAGTCTTAGCAATGGCTATCTCCAAAATTCAGCATCGCTATATCATTTGGTTTCGTCCTGAAATGCTGCAAACCGTGAACTGGGCAGGAAACCCAGACAAGCCCAAGCGACTCGAAGAAGATGGGACAATCACGATCTTTCCGCGCCAGTCTTTTGAGTTATGGCAAGAAACCGTAAATGGCAAGTCTAGTCCTTGGCTCGATTGCGAAATAGCGGGAGCGCTGGAACTACGGCAAGCGATCGTTGATATCGTATTACGCCAAGCGGAAGATCTTGCCAATATCAATCTCGAACTAGAGCGTAGTAATAGTGAGTTAGATTCCTTTGCTTATATTGCTTCTCACGACTTGAAGGAACCTTTGCGCGGCATTCATAACTATGCCACTTTTTTGTTAGAGGACTATAGCGATATGCTCCAAGGAGATGGAGCTGAGAAACTAAATACCCTAGTACGGTTGACGAAGCGGATGGAGTCATTGATTGATTCATTGCTGAAGTTTTCGCGCTTGGGTAGACAAGAGTTGCAAATGTATCCGATCGCGCTCGATCAATTGCTAAAAACCGTAACTGAGTTATTTGCGATCAATCCCCAATGGACAAATTGTCAGATTCGGGTTCCCCAATCACTACCAACGGTATTAGGCGATCGCGTTTTGCTTGAGGAAGTATTTATCAACCTCATTTCCAATGCCTTTAAATACAATGAGCAAGCTGATAAATGGGTAGAAGTTGGCTGGCTCGAGTCTAATTCACAAGATCCTAATTTTGTGACTATCTATATCCGCGATAATGGCATCGGTATTCGCGAGAAGCATTTAGACTCGGTGTTCCGCATCTTTAAACGATTACACGCTCCTAGCAAATATGGAGGTGGTACAGGTGCGGGATTAACCATTGTCAAAAAAATTATTGAACGTCATGGAGGGAAAATTCAAGTACAGTCAGTTTATGGACAGGGATCTGTATTCTCGTTTACTTTACCAATTGAATCAAATACATCAGTCATACCTGAAATAGCGACTGATATTACATCAAATCCTCACCCTTAGTCTCTATCCCAAAAGCGAATATGTACACACAAGTCTCACTGTCTATGTTTCAGGGTGTAGATCCCCCCCAGCCCCCCTTAAAAAGGGGGGAGAATTTTCTTCTCTTTTTAAGGGGGATTGAGGGGGATCATTAGCAACTAACTTAGCTGATAACTTGTGTGTACACCTTAGCTCTCACTAAGGGAGAGGTGAACAAGAAATAAGTCTTACTCCTCCTCTCCCTTAGCAGGGGAGTCTGGGAGGTGAGGGGCTTGACAACTTCAATGTAATATCAAGTTGTAACTTAAACTCATACTTATGCAAAAGCTATTGAATTCTCCTTGGGAAAATCTCACCGATCCTGTAATTGCCATTATCGAAGATAGTGACGAAGATTTCTATAGTTTTTGGCGAGCTACTCAAAAGCTCAATCTACTAGAGAGATTGACTTACAATTTCCTAAGATTTGAAGATGGGGATGAAGCCTTGGAATATCTATTACGACAAGGCGAATATCAAGATCTCAATGCAGCTTTTCCCGTTGCTATTTTGCTAGATCTCAATCTCCCCAACACCGATGGGCGAGAAGTAATCCGCACAGTTAAGCAAACTCCTATTCTGCAAATAATTCCAATTATTGTATTGACTACTTCCAATAGTCTGCAAGATATCCAAACCTGCTATCAGTACGGTGCAAACTGTTACATGCTTAAACCAATGGGGGTTAGTGAAATGCAGCAGACTGTTCAAATTCTATTTCAACATTGGTTTCAATTTACGGTTTTACCTAGTTATGGACAATTCACTACCTAACCCAACGATTAAGTCTTGGCAATCGTCTGTACAAAGCAGTTCCACGCTCAAAATTTTGATTGTGGATGATGCGGAAAGCGATCGCTTTAGTTTCAAGCGCTATCTCCAATCCGATCCAGAGCAGCAATATCACATTACCGAAGCAGAAACACTAGAGGAAGGTTTGGAACTGTGGCGATCGCAGCAACCAGATGTCGTACTGCTCGATATCAATCTGCCCGATGGCGATGGTTTGGAATTTTTGGAAGCTATTGGTACTGAGCAATTAATCAATAAATTGCCTGTGATCATGATGACGGGATCGGGCGATGAACGCATTGCAGTAAGGGCGATGAAGCTGGGGGCAGCCGACTATTTAGTAAAAAGCGATGTGACAGACATTTCGCTCCTCACCTGCATCAATCAGGTGCAAGAAAATAATTTACTTCTCCGCCAACTGCGGCGATCGCAACAGCAGCAAACAATAATTGCCTCAATGTCGCTCCACATCCGTAGGTCAGTTTCATTTGAGTATGTTTCTAATGCGATCGTCCAAGAAGTCCGCAGCTTTTTAGATGCGGATCGGGCGATTATTTACCGATTTAATCCTGATATGAGTGGGGCAATTGTTGCCGAGTCAGGACTTCCTGAATGGGAGACATGCTTGGATAGTCAGATTGAAGATACTTGCTTTCAGGAAAATCTTGGTGGGGAATACCAAAATGGCAAGATCTTTGTGGCGCACGACATTTACGAAGCTAATCTGACCGAGTGCCATATCCAACTTCTCGAAAGATTTCAGATCAGGGCAAATCTGGTAGTGCCGATCCTCCTGAATGGCACAAATGCTCTATGGGGCTTGTTAATCGTCCATCAATGCTCATCTCCACGCCAATGGCAGGAAGAAGATATTCAGCTATTGCATCAGCTATCTGTGCATTTGGCGATCGCCTTGCAACAGGCTGAGCTATATCAAAATCTGCAAACCATGAATTCCTTCCTAGAGGAGAAGGTACAGGAACGCACTCAAAAATTACAACTGCAATCTCAAGTTTTAGAAGAAATTCATGATGCCGTCGTGACGACCGACCTCGAAGGCGCAATTCTCAGTTGGAATCATGGAGCAGAGAGTCTTTATGGCTATACAGAGGCAGAGGTATTAGGGCAAAATGTCAACTTTATGTATGAAGATGCTGAAGCCCTACAAGCAGAGGTGCTTATACCTCTATTGACAAATGGGAAGCATACTGCGGAAGTTATTGTCATTTCTAAATCAGGACAACGCCTCTACGTTAGCTTGCGGCTTTCTGTGGTTAAAGATGAGCAAGGTCATATTACCCATTTGATTGGATGTGCGAATGATATTAGCGATCGCAAACTCGCTGAACTGGAACTCCAGCAACTTAACCAAGAACTAGAAGCTAAAGTAGAGCAACGCACTGCACAACTTAAGCAAATATCGGAACGGCTTGCCTTAGCCCTCAAATCTGGAGCATTTGGTTGTTGGCAATGGGATCTTGTTCACAAGACTAAAATTTGGGACGAGCGGATGTACGAGCTTTACGGAATCCCCAAACAAGCTGATGGCTCCATAGATTATGACGATTGGGCAAATAGACTCCATCCTGAAGATCGTGATTCTATCGAAAGCCTGCTCCAGCAAGCTATCTCAGGAGAAGTAGAATATGATACCGAATTTCGGGTTGTACATCCCGATGGTACTGTACACTTTATCAAAGCCTATGGGGTGGTAGTCAGAGACGAACAGGGCAATCCCCAAGATATGATCGGGATTAACTATGATATTAGCGATCGCAAGCGGATAGAATCTGCCTTAACGGAGAGCGAAGCAAAATTCCGTCGTTTAGTGGAAGGTGCTAATGACTTGACTTGGTCAACTGATGTTCATGGGATTTTTGACTATCTATCGCCCCAATTTCAAACAATCTTTGGCTTTGACCCCAATGACTGGATCGGAAAACCATTTGTTGATCTTGTCCATCCAGAAGATATCGATTGGATGACTAGCGGATATATACAGACTATTCAAGCTGGACAAACGGTTAAAAATGCTGAATTCCGCCATCTCCATCAAGATGGTCACTACATTTGGGCAAGCGTCAATACCACACCGATTATTAATGCTGACGGTATCCCCATTGGTGCTCAAGGAATTTTGGCAGACATTAACGATCGCAAAAAAGCAGAACAGGAAATTTTGGAAAATCATCGATTTATCACACAAATTGCTGATTCATCGCCAAATGTCCTCTATCTTTATGATCTCCAAGAACAACGAAATACCTATGTTAATCGCGAGATTTTAGCGACACTCGGTTACTCGGCGATCGAGATCCAAGAAATGGGAGCATCTTGGCTGCCTACTATAATCCACCCAGATGATCTCCTGCCAACCTTAGAACACTTTGAGAGATTGAAACTGGCTAATGATAGCGAAATCCTCTCCCATGAATATCGCCTTCGCCATGCCAATGGTGAATGGCGCTATTTACACAGTCGCGATTTAATCTTCAGTCGAGATGCAGAGGGACAAGTCAAGATCATTATTGGCACTGCTCAAGATATTACCGATCGCAAATATGCCGAAACCGCATTGAGAGAGAGCGATCAACGTTGGCAATTTGCCTTAGAAAGCGCTGGTGATGGTATTTGGGATTGGAATGTTCAAACCAATGAGGTCTTCTTCTCGCAGCAATGGAAAGCTTTGCTGGGATATGCAGATGATGAAATCGAAAATAGATTTGAGTCATGGGAAAATCTCGTTCACCCTGACGATATCGCCAAATGCTACGAGGATATCGACAAATGCCTTAATCATGAGGTTCTCCTCTATGAAAACGAACATCGACTACGTTGTAAAGATGGTAACTATAAATGGATTTTGGCGCGTGGCAAAGTGTTTGAGGTGAATGCCGATGGTCAAGCCTTGCGGATGATGGGTACGCATACCGATCTGAGCGATCGCAAACAAGCCGAAGCCCAACTCCAACAAATTAACAACGAACTACTTCGCGCCACCAAGCTCAAGGATGAATTTCTTGCCAATATGAGCCATGAACTGCGGACACCACTTAATGCAATTTTGGGTATGTCCGAAGCTCTCATCGATCAAGTTCTTGGTTCGATCAATGAACGGCAACAAAAAGCGATCGGCAATATCGAAAGAAGTGGACGACATCTATTAGATCTGATTAATGACATTCTCGATCTATCAAAAATCGCATCAGGCAAAATGGTACTGAATCGCACCTCCACTTCCATCACCAATCTATGCAGTTCTAGCGAGGTCTTTGTCCGTCAACAAGCATTTCAAAAGAATATTCAAATCATCAGCAATATCCCGCCCAATCTCAGGGATCTGAATGTAGATGAACGTCGCATCAAACAGGTACTAATCAATCTCCTCACCAATGCCGTAAAATTCACGCCGAATTATGGGCTGATTAACTTCTCCGTTGCTGTTGGCTATGGCAATACATGGCTAGGCGAAGCGCAAATCCCTAATCAAATCCGAGCTGAAAATGCGCCAATGATCCTATTTCAAGTCACAGATACGGGCATTGGCATTGCTGCCGAGAATTTACCACGACTCTTCCAACCCTTTGTGCAGGTGGACAGCAACCTCAATCGTCAATACGAAGGCACTGGCCTAGGGCTAGCGATGGTCAAGCAGATCGTCGAACTGCATGGTGGACAGGTTACGGTCGAGAGTCAACTTGGACAGGGAAGCTGCTTTACGGTGGCTCTACCCTACGAAACGTCAGCTCCATCCATCTTGCAACCAACAACGGAGTTAACCACTACTGTAATGGCATCTTCAGAAAATGCGATCGCCCCGCTTATTTTGCTTGCCGAAGACAATGAAGCTAATGTCTCCAACTTTACAATCTACCTTACGGCACTCAATTACCGCTTGATTGTGGCTAACAATGGACAGCAAGCGATCGCCCTTGCCAAATCCGAAAAACCCGATATTATCCTCATGGATATTCAAATGCCGATCATGGATGGACTAGAGGCAACCCGCTTAATTCGTGCTGATGCCGAGATAGCAAATATTCCGATTATTGCCTTGACAGCCCTAGCCATGCAAGGCGATCGCGAAAGATGTTTAGAGGCAGGGGCAAATCAATATATCAGTAAACCTGTTAGGCTAAAACAACTGGCTCTAAAAATTGCCGAATTATTGGGTGATTAACTTAGATTATTGCCGTTTAACATTGACTAATAGAATTTCACTCAACTGTCTAGCTATGTCGCCTTCTCCCCTTGGTTCTACAAACAATTCTTTGCCATCAACGATCGCTGTTTTGATCATTGATGACTCGGAGGGCGATCGCGATAGTTATAGGCGCTATCTCCAATCAGATAGGGATATCACCTATCGCTTTCTCGAAGCAGAAACCCTAGAAGAGGGTCTAGAACTATGGCGATCGCAGAAACCTGATATTGCCCTCGTCGATCTAAACTTACCCGATGGCGATGGCTTGGAATTTCTAGAAGCAATTAATGAAGTTGCTAGGAGTGAGCGTACTCCTGTGATCATGTTGACTGGGCAAGGGGACGAGAAAAAAGCCGTACAGTCGATGAAATCGGGAGCCTCAGATTACTTGGTTAAGGCAGATGTCACCACTAACTTGCTATCTAGCAGGGTCAAGCAAGTACTACGCGAAACCACTCTCAATCGTCAACTATGGCGATCGCAACAACAGCAAACAGTCATCGCCGAAATAGCATTACGGATTCGCGAATCTCTAGACTTAGCCGAGATCTCGAATGCGATCGTCAAAGAAGTACGTCAATTTATCAAAGCCGATCGCGCCGCTATTTATCAATTCAACCCCGACATGAGTGGTGCGATCGTTGCCGAAGATATCATTGCCCCTTGGCAGCCCTGCTTAAATGTCCAAGTTGAAGATACCTGCTTTCGAGACAATCTAGGCGGCGCATATCGCGATGGTAAGTTCTTTGTTGCCAATGATATTTATCAGGCAAATTTGACCGATTGCCATTTGCAACTGCTCGAAAGATTTCAAGTCCGCGCCAATCTCGTTGTCCCAATCCTATTGCCAAACGCAGACCAGCGTATTTTGTGGGGTTTGCTGATTGTGCATCAATGTTCGACTGCACGTATATGGCAAGATTCCGATATTCAGTTGCTTCAGCAGTTATCAGTACAGCTAGCGATCGGCATTCAGCAAGCACTGACCTATCAACAAGTCCAAACTGAGTTAGCAGAACGCAAACGTGCCGAAGCTTTACTCTTAACCAAGCAAGTAGAGATCGAAGAACGCAATGCTCTCCTAGAAAAAACAAGTGGCGACTTGGAATGTACGATCGAAGAACTGAGGGTCAGCACTGAAGACCTGATCTATCAGCAACGCCAACTAGAGTACGAACAGATTCGCTATCAAAATTTATTTAACTTTGCTCCTGATGGTTATCTGGTAACAGATCCAGTTGGCAGGATTTTAGAAGCAAATCAAGTCATCTTAGATCTGCTCGGAGTTAACCGTGAGTATATTGTAGAAAAATTTTTAGCGATCTTTGTTGCCGCTCGCGACCAAGAAATTTTCTTTAACCAACTCGGCTATATGTTATCCAATGACAATTCAGCCGTAACTTGGGAAATCACCTTAAACCCTTATCAGAGAAAGGCTTTTCCTGCGGAAATCATTCTCACCAAAAACATCAATCCTGCAAACAAGCAGATTCAACTGTTGTGGATCATTCGCAATATTAGCGATCGCAAACGAGCAGAGCAAGAACTGCTACAGCTCAATCAATCTCTAGAAGCAAAAGTCATAGAACGTACCCAAGAACTATGGCAAGTCAATAAACTGCAACGCGCCATTCTCGATGGCACAGACTACGCGATTATCTCCACTGACCTCAATGGCATCATTCAGACTTTTAATGCTGGTGCGGAAAAAATGTTGGGCTACACCAAGGAAGAAGTAGTTGGAAAGGTGACACCCGAAATTTTCCACGACCCTCAAGAGATCGTCAACAATATCACCAAGGCATCAAAAATATTGGGCAAAGATATTGGTGTGGGGTTTGAAGCGTTAATATCTATGGCGAGTCAAGGCTTGATTGATGAAGAGTGGATCAATATCCGTAAAGATGGCTCTCGCTTCCCAATATCCATATCGGTGACAGTCCTTAAGGATGACAACGATCAACCCATCGGTACTTTAAGTGTCAGACAAGATATTAGCGATCGCAAACTCGCCGAAGAAAGTCTCAGAGAGAGCGAAAAACGTTTTGCGAGTCTAGCGTCGGCGGCTCCTGTGGGGATTTTCCAAATTAATCCAAATAACGAATGCACCTACGTCAATGGGTTTTGGTCTCAAATTACAGGACAAGAACCCAGTATGGCTCTAGGCTATGGATGGCTTCAGACCATTCATCCCGATGATCGCGAACAGATCCATCAACAATGGATTCAAGCGATCGAGCAACAGGCACATTACCAAGGTGAAGGAAGATGTATCAAATCAGATGGAACAACTTGCTATTACTATTGCCAAGCTATACCTGAAGTAGATCAAGATGGCGTTTTTACGGGCTACATTGGCACATTAACCGATATTAGCGATCGTAAGCAGACGGAACTGCAACTGCAAGAAATCAATGACCAGCTCCTTCGTGCCACCAAGCTCAAGGATGAGTTTCTCGCCAACATGAGCCATGAACTCCGCACGCCGCTAAATTCGATCCTAGGACTCTCAGAATCTCTTCAAGAACAGATTTTAGGTTCACTGAATGAAAAGCAATTAAAGGCGATTCGCATAGTGGAGTCAAGCGGCGAACACCTCCTAGCCCTAATTAACGATATTCTCGATCTATCAAAAATCTCATCAGGGACGATGGTACTAGATATTGCATCAGTCTCAGTCCAAAATATCTGTAATGTCAGTCTGGTCTTCGTCAAACAGCAAGCATTACAAAAGAATATCCAAATTAATAGCTATATTCCTCCGTATATAAACAGCATCAATATCGATGAGCGTCGGATCAAGCAGGTATTAATTAATCTCCTCACTAATGCCGTCAAATTCACTCCCAGACAAGGGCAAGTCAGTCTGCTCGTATCTGTCGGTAGCGGTGATACATGGCAAGGAGAGGCAACCATTCCCCAGCAATTGAAACTCCAAAATGCTCCAATGATTGTCTTTCAAGTAGTAGATAATGGCATTGGCATTGCCGCCAAAAACTTATCACAACTCTTTCAACCCTTTGTCCAGATCGATAGCAGCCTCAATCGTCAATACGAAGGCACTGGACTAGGACTCGCTCTAGTCAAGCAAATCGTGGAGTTGCATGGCGGTCAAGTCATGGTTGAGAGCGAAATCGGCAAAGGCAGTGTCTTCACAGTTGCTTTGCCCTATGAAATGTCTGAGCCGATTGCGCCTGCCCCCTCCGAATCCACAAAGTTAGAATCCCTAGAAGTCAAATCTGAAGAAGCGATCGCTCCGCTCATTTTACTTGCCGAGGACAATGAAGCTAATATCTCCAACTTTAGTATCTACCTCACTGCACTCAATTACCGCTTGATCACCGCGAAAAATGGGGAAGAGGCGATCGCCCTTGCGAAATCTGAAAAGCCCGATATCATCCTCATGGATATTCAAATGCCGATCATGGACGGACTAGAGGCAACCCGCCTAATTCGTGCCGATGCCGAAATTGCCGATATCCCGATCATTGCCTTAACAGCCCTAGCAATGGAGGGCGATGAAACCCGATGTCTAGAAGCAGGCGCAAATGAATATCTCAGCAAACCAATCAAACTTAGGCAACTCGCCAACAAAATTGCCGAACTACTAGCTCCTCCCTAAGAATCGTATGGTTTGTGGAAGCACACCCCGAAGGAGTGCACTTCCACAAACCCAGAAATCTATCTATATTTAAAATTTATGCTTGCCATATATCCCCAAACCTGTTATAAGTTTTAGCGTTCTGAACTAAACAATCACTATCAATATTTAATCGTTAATATGTTTACATTCATGAGGGTTAAGTCAAATTTCTACATCAGTAAGTTTGAAAATCTTCTAATAAAACATTAAATTACAGTAGTTTTTGTAGCCTAGAACACTTAGCAGACAACCTAAACTTATAACAGCATAAAGTTAGCAATTATGTTTAGTTCTAAGCCAAAATTGCTAGACAATTCTATGTTATGTTTTTAATCTTTTGCGACGATTAATACAAATGACTCTCAAAGTTTGCCTATTTGAGCCAACCTAAATCGTGATGTCATATCCTCCTATTATCATCATTTAGACTCACATAGACACTCTTAATGCGAACCATTTTAATTGCGTGAATCCTTGATTAGTAACTAGGTTTACCCAATTATTAAAAACTTGTTAAGTATTAAAAGGATATCTTCATAGGTAAACACTTTACTGAAGTAGTTAAGTCCTATATACAACAAGGCTTTATGAACGAAAAGTCGTATTTTGTCGTATTTGAAAAATTTAACAAGTTTATCTATCTTTTTTCCCTGTTATCGGTTAAAGTTTGCGGGTAAACATTTTGTCAATACTGTTTTAGACAGTAAAAACAATCCAACATACCTAGACAAAGCAACTCTTTGCTTGATGAGATTGCTTTAAATAGATAGATTGCACTCCTCATCTAGTCTAGAAGTATGATGTTTCGGTTTCCGAACCAAAACTGAGGAGCAAACACTAGGAGTTAATTACGATGGGAATTTTTACAAAGCTCAAGGATTTTGTTGGTTTGAATGAAGCTCAAGAGTACGAATATGAGTACGATGAAGCATCTAGCAATGAATACCAAGGTTTGTACCAAGAAGAAAATGGTGCGATCGCAGCCCCAGAGCCAGAAGAGCCACAAACTCGCCGCACCCGTGAACGTCCTACAACATTAAGAGCTACTTCTGACGGTATGAGCAATGTAATTGGTATGCCTGGTGCAGCAAATGGTCTGTCCCAAGTAATGGTTATGGAGCCTCGCAGCTTTGAAGAAATGCCTCAAGCGATCCAAGCATTACGTGAGCGTAAATCAGTTGTACTGAACCTCACCATGATGGACCCCGATCAAGCACAGCGTGCTGTTGACTTCGTAGCAGGCGGAACCTATGCCCTCGATGGTCATCAAGAGCGTATTGGCGATAGCATTTTCCTCTTTGCACCTTCCTGCGTTCAGGTTACTTCACAGTCTTCCGTATTAAACGAATCTCCTATGTCTCAACCTCGTGTAGCACGTCAAACTGCTGCACCTGCTCCTGCATGGTCTGCTGAAGCACCTGTGAGCCGTTTCGCTCAATAATTAACTTAATTACAACAATCGCCGTTATGATTAAAAACAATCAAACACCAATAGGGTAGATGCGGCGCTTAGCGCTACATCTACCTTGTTGGTTTGTAGTTAGTTATTGGTGGATTCTTGAAATTTCAACTTGGTCTTGTCGGTGGCGGCGTGATGGGTGAGGCAATTTTGTCTCGTCTGATTGCCAGTAATGCTTACTTACCATCCGATATATGCGTTAGTGATCCGATGCCAGAGCGTCGCGATCTCCTTGCTAAAAAATATGGCGTGCAGGTTACGCCAAATAATTTAGTGGCTGCCGAAGCAGAGATAATGCTTTTAGCAGTAAAGCCTCAGTCGTTAAACGCGGCGGCGATTGGTCTAGCTGATTCTCCTGCACCTTGTGTTGTGTCAATTTTAGCTGGTGTAACTTTGGCTCAGTTAGAGGCGATGTTTCCCTCTAAGGCAATTATCCGAGCAATGCCAAATACACCCGCGCAGGTAGGTGCAGGAGTAACTGCGATCGCGGCAAACGCCTTGGCGACAAGTGAGCATCTAGGGTTAGCCCGAAAGATTTTTAGTGCGGTTGGCACGGTGGTAGAAGTTGCCGAATCGCTGATGAATGCTGTAACTGGACTATCAGGTTCAGGGCCTGCCTATGTAGCAGTAATGATTGAAGCTATGGCAGACGGTGGAGTTGCCGCAGGCTTGCCCAGAGCGATCGCGCTGCAACTCGCGACCCAAACCGTTTTAGGGACTGCCCAATTAATTACCGAAACAAAGCTCCATCCCGCGCAGTTAAAGGATCAAGTGACGAGTCCTGCGGGTACGACGATTGCGGCGATCGCCCAGTTAGAAAAAGCGGGCTTGCGTTCCGCTATGATAGAAGCCGTACTTGCGGCAACTCGTCGTGCTGATGAGTTAGGCAAATAGTAGTTTTTTAAGCCATTGCGTTGCAATGGCTTGGTCGTGAAATTTGGGAGTTAGAGGTTTTGGATTATCGTCAGGCGGGTGTAGATATTGAAGCAGGTCGCACCTTCGTGGAAAAAATTCGGGATTCAGTGGCAAGAACCCATCGTGCAGGTGTATTAGGCGATCTCGGTGGTTTTGGCGGCTGTTTTGAAATTCCTGCTGGCTATCGGCAACCCGTTCTGGTTTCAGGTACGGACGGTGTAGGTACAAAGCTCAAAATTGCTCAAGCTGCTAATAAGCACGACACCATTGGGATTGACTTAGTAGCCATGTGCGTGAACGATGTGCTGACCTCTGGAGCCGAGCCATTATTTTTCCTAGATTATTTAGCTACAGGCAAGCTCGAACCCGATCAACTTGCTGAGGTGGTGAAGGGGATCGCTGATGGTTGCCAGATGGCAGGTTGTGCCTTACTTGGTGGCGAAACTGCGGAAATGCCCGGATTTTATGGCGTGGGCGAATATGACGCAGCAGGTTTTTGTGTGGCGATCGCTGAAAAATCAGAAATGCTCAATGGCACACAGGTGAATATCGGTGATGTGGTCATCGGTCTAGCCAGTTCGGGCATCCATAGCAATGGTTACAGCCTTGTCCGTAAGATCATCGAAACTAAAGGTTACAGTTGGGGCGCGAAGTTAGCTATTTCTCCCGAAACCGCAGACTCAACCCTCGCCGAAGTATTTCTCACACCGACCCAGATTTACGTCAAACCCGTTTTGGCTGCCCTCAAAGCTGATTTAGGGATTCATGGGCTTGCTCACATCACAGGTGGCGGCTTACCCGAAAACTTGCCCCGTTGCCTCGGAGAAGGTCAAGCTGTGCAGATTACTCGCAATAGCTGGCAAATTCCGCCACTATTCCAATGGTTACAAGCACAAGGGGAAGTTCCAGAATCGGATATGTTCAATACCTTTAATATGGGTATTGGTATGGCGGTAGTCATTGATCCCCAAAAAGCAGATCAGGCGATCGCCTATTTTCAAGATCAAGGATTTACCACCAATCGCATCGGTGAAGTCATCGCGGGAGAGCGATCGCTGAGCTTTGTATAAAATGCAGTTAGATTGCTAAATTTGGTTCACCTCTTTAGCATTTATCTTGGGAATTAATTTAAGCGGCGATCGCCACTTTTTCGAGATGCCAACGCTTGGTAGCTTGAGCAATGCGTTGCCCGAAATATTCTGCGGTTAGGCGATCGCCTGAGTCTAGAACTGGATTTCCTCCAGACATATTCATAGGGGTTTGCCCCATAATGCCAAGGAAAGAGCCTAAGCGATTGACTCCATCGGTTTTGCCTTGGTAATGACTAGGCAACTCACCTGCACTTACCCATACCATGCCATGCTGTGCTGCATAGATTGATAGATACATCAGAGTTCCCTGCTTATCGCCACTGAGCGAACTAGAGTGGGTAAATCCCGCAGCGATTTTATCTTTCCATTGTTGAGTAAACCAAGCAGAGCTTGCTGCATCTAGAAATGCTTTGAATTGAGCAGCGACTCCGCCCATGTAGGTTGGGGAACCAAAGATGATCGCATCGGCACGATCAAGTTTTGCCATAATCTCGTCATTTTTCCAGCGTCCATTGGTAATTTGCTCTCCAGTAATGCGAAGCAAGTCCACTTGATTACCAACTTTGCGAACTCCCTCAGCGATCGCTTCGGCGGTTAAGTGAGTGTGACCAGAACCAGAAAAATAAACAATGGCGATCGTTGTCATAGCAACCTCTGTGAGTTGTTTATGTGGGTTATGATTTAGATACTAAAAGTAACTACCTACGAAAGTAAAGTAGGTACTCTTTCGTAACTAATAGGCACTTTCAGGTAACTAGTCATGGTGCAGCGATCGCGAGAACTTAATCCTTGTCCCGTGAGTACTTTGACGAACTTATTGTCAGGTCCTTGGACTATGTATATTTTGTGGGTGCTCTCAAATTCGGGACCAACAAGGTTTGGAGCCTTGAAACGCAAAATCGCAGGCATCTCCACAAAGATGCTAACCGAACGCCTGCGGATGTTAGAACAGGAAGAGATTTTATATCGTCACTACGAGCCCACGGTTCCACCCCAAGTAACCTATGGATTAACAGAAAAGGCAAAGGAACTTATTACTATTTTGGAGCAATTAGATGATTTAGCTCAGCGTTGGTATGGTTAGTAATTGCTCCCCAAACAGCAGAGCAGGCAAGCCCAAGGCTTGAGTAACAATCGCCTCACTGAGCTTCGTATAAAATGAAAATAAACTGTTGAATTTAGCGCATCCCTAAAGACGCTGACAAGAACTGAAGCGATCGAGGATTGATATATGTCGGCAATGAACTTTAATACATCCAATCAAACCTTGCGTCAGTTATTAGGTAATGGCTTACTCTATCGTGTGCCCCCATTTCAGCGCGATTACTCTTGGACAGACGAAGAATGGGATGACCTGTGGCAAGACATTCTCGGACTATTTGCCGAAGATGGCGAAACAGCTCATTACATGGGCTATCTAGTGCTGCAATCCTCTAATAATAAGCAATTTGACATCATCGATGGGCAACAGCGCTTAACCACAATTAGCATTCTTATTCTCGCAGCTCTCGATCATTTGCAAAAATTGGTTAACCTAGCGATCGAGCCTGAAAAAAATCAAAGACGTAAAGAAAACCTCCAAAATAGTTACATCGGTTATGTTGATCCTGTATCACTCGTACCGCGTTCCAAACTAGAACTAAACCGTCATAACAATCGTTTTTATCAGACCTATCTAGTACCGCTTGTCGCCATGCCTGTGCGTGGATTGAATGCTTCAGAGCATCAACTTCGGAAAGCATTCAATTGGTTTCGCGACAAAGTTGCTGCCCATAGTCAACAAAGCGGTGAAAATGTAGCGATCTTTGTGGACACGATTGTTGACAAACTTTTTTTCACAACTATCTCCGTTACCGATGAGCTAAATGCTTTCAAAGTATTTGAGACTCTAAATGCTCGCGGAGTCAGACTGTCCTCAACCGATCTACTCAAAAATTATCTTTTCTCGATTATTGCTGCAAGTAATACCCATGAAGCTGAACTAAAAGCACTAGAAGAACGTTGGCAGAGAATTGTAGAGGAACTGGGCAGCGAAAGCTTTCCCGACTTTTTGCGTGTGTATTGGAACAGTTGTCATCGATTGGTGCGTAAAGCGGATCTGTTTAAAACCATTCGTCGTCATGTTGTCACCAAGGAGCAAGCCTTTAGTTTACTGAGAGAACTCGATCGCTCAGCGTCAATCTATGCGGCGCTACGGAATCCCCATGAGTCAATCTGGCAACCAGAGGAAAGAAAAGCGCTAGAGCAACTGTTGATGTTTAATGTACGTCAGCCAATGTCAATGCTAATGGCTGGTTATCGCCAATTTGCCGATAGTCAACGGGCTGTATTTACGCAGCTACTTCAGGCGATCGCGGTTATCTCCTTTCGCTATAACGTGATCTGTAATCTCCAAACCCAAGAGCAGGAGAGAGTCTACAACATGGTTGCTTACAAGATCGATGACCAGACACTTAAAAACTTGCCAGAAATTTTAGGGGAACTCCAAGAGATCTATCCTGACGATAAAGTGTTTAAAGCTGCCTTTGCAGATAAGGAACTCAAAACCACCAACTCACGCAATAAGAAAATTGTTCGATATATCCTGTTCCAAATTGAAAAGCAAATTTCAGGTCAGGGATTTGACTTTGAAAGCGATACATATAATTTGGAGCATATACTCCCCGAAAATCCTTCCGAAGCTTGGTCATATATCGAAGAACAAAATCAAGATAAATTTATTTATCGTATCGGGAATATGACCCCGATCGAGAGGAAGGCTAATCGGAAGATTGGTAATGAGGGTTACTCAGAAAAAATTGAGACATTTAAGACAAGTTGCTTCAAAATTACCTCAGCTATTCCCGAACATTACGATCAATGGAATGAGGCAAAAATATCAGCAAGACAAACCCAATTTGCCAAGGTTGCCACAGCCATTTGGAAGATTGATTCTAATCTTTAAATCCTACTATCTTTGCAAGTGGCAGGTTTTTCGTGTATTTTGATTGGCATAATCACACACTTGTAATGTGCATTTTGTCCGTTGGTTAAGAGGATCTCCTGTATGCGGTGCAAGCCTAGTTTCTTCAGTGCGATCGCCACAAGCATGACGATTTTAGCGATCGCGCCTCCGATGTTGGCGCGACCAGAGCCGCTACCAATACAGGATCAGAGTTGGAAAATTAGCCAAACAGATAATAGCTTGCCCCAAACGGCAACACTAATTTATGTTGCCCCGCGTGCTAATGGTGATGGCTCCCCGAATAATCCCTATCCATCGATTACGGCTGCCCTTGCAACTAAACCTGCTGCTGGCACGGTAATTCAATTGCAACAGGGAGTCTATAGTGCTGCGACAGGAGAAGTATTTCCGATTAAACTGCCTACGGGCGTAACGCTCCGAGGAGAACCGACAGTGAGAGGGGTAAATACCTTTATTCAAGGTAGTGGCAAGTTTATTAGCCCCTCCTTTGCTAGTCAAAATATTACAGTGCTGGCGAATGATGATGTCAGAATTGAAGGACTGACTATTACTAATCCGAATACGAGAGGGACAGCAGTTTGGGTGGAATCTGGTAAACGAGTAGCGATCGCCAATAATACATTTATCAATAGCGATCGCGAGGGGCTATTTCTGACAGGAACGGCAAATGCGATCGTTACTGAAAATGTGTTTAGAAAAAATGGTGCGAATGGACTCTCGGCGGTAGGCAGTAGTACAGGAGAGATTCGCAATAATATTTTTGAGAGTACGGGGTTTGGCTTAGCGATCGGGCAAAAGTCAAGCGTTAATGTCAGTGATAACAATATTCTCAATAATGTGGATGGCATTGTGATTTCTAATCTGTCCGCACCTACATTACGCAATAACCTGATTGCCGATAATCAACGCAATGGAGTGGTAATTCTCAGGGATCGCAAGGGCTATCCCACTCCTGATCTCGGTACTTCAACTAACTTAGGGAAGAATACCTTTCGGAATAATCTAGGCAAAGACCTAAACAACAATTCAGGAGTGACTCAAGTTGCGGTAGGGAATACACTCGATCCAAAAAAAATTGCAGGCGATATTGCGTTTGTTGGAGAATCACCAACGACTCCCGCACCACAGATTGCGAGTAATCCTGTACCATCAATATCGCCAAAAATATCTCCAAATTTGAGATCACCTGTTCCGAACAATCCGCCTGTAAATTCCTCTACAAATACTATTCCTAACACCGTTGATAGCGTAGAAATTACGCGATCGCCACAGACTCGTTTTACGCCACCCGCGTCTCCGCCCAAGGCTTTACCACCTTCTAATAACAGCACCCTAATTGAGCCTTTGCCCGATGTCCCTCAGCCGATCTCCTCAAGTAAATTCGTGCCAAATGGAACACCTACTCAGCTATCCTCTGTACCACCCAATTCCAAACCCAAAACAACTCCTATCCGACCTTCTCAAAATATCAATAACGATATTCTGATTGATCGCGATCCTGTTCCTGTCATCCCCCCAACACCTGTTACGCCAACGCAATCTAAGTTTATTCCCACTACCCCACAAACTACGCCCTCAATCCCAAACAATACTAGTAATTACGCAACCTATATTCAACCTAGTCCTGTTCCTTACAATGCTAAGGTTGCAGCGCTCGTCCCACCCCCAGCCCGTGAAGCATTTCCCTATTTGGTGGTGATTCCATCGGCAGATAGTGATGTGCTTAGTCGAGTGCAGAGCGCTGTCCCTACCGCCAAAATTATTCCTTCGCGATTTGGGAATATCATTATGGTGCAGGGCTATCCCGATCGCAATCGCGCTGAAGTTTTAAAAACAATTATGCGATCGGAAATTGGTCTTGATGCCCGTGTTGTCCATCAAAATAACCTGTAGAAGATCAATCTGTTTATAAAGCCAACAATTATCTTCTCTTTAAATTAAGCCAAGGCAAGTAACCATCATGCAAGAAACATCAACCCCGAATCTGACTGAGCCGATGATTGTCGCGCAAAATGTGCATAAGTGGTATGGCAGCTTCCATGTGCTTAAGGGTGTCAGTCTGACTGTGAATCGTGGTGAGGTGGTTGTGATTATGGGACCTTCGGGTTCAGGTAAATCCACTTTTGCCCGTACTTTTAATGCCTTAGAAGAATATCAACAGGGTAAAATCTTTATTGATGGATTTGAGTTATCGCCTGAGAATCATCGCAATATTGATGCGATCCGTCGTGAAGTGGGAATGGTGTTTCAGCAGTTTAATCTCTTCCCTCACCTCACGGTTTTTCAGAATATTACCCTTGCACCATCATGGGTTCGCAAATGGTCAAAGACTAAGGCTTCAGAGGTGGCGACCCAGTTACTAGAACGTGTCGGTATTGCTCAGCAAGCTCATAAATATCCCTTACAACTATCGGGTGGGCAGCAGCAACGGGTAGCGATCGCCAGAGCTTTAGCGATGCAACCAAAAATCATGCTCTTTGATGAACCTACTTCTGCTCTCGATCCTGAAATGGTACGCGAGGTTTTAGATGTGATGCGATCGCTTGCTGATTCGGGAATGACGATGGTGGTAGTTACCCATGAGGTTGGCTTTGCCCGTGAGGTTGCCGATCGCATTGTGTTTATGGATGGCGGTGTGATCGTTGAGGAGGCAACTCCTGAAGAGTTTTTCCAAAATCCCAAAGAAGAACGCACTAAGAAGTTCTTGTCACAGATTTTGTAGCGATCATCCTGCTCATATAAGGTTTTTGCGAAAGTTCCTAATGTAGAACCTGATGAGTGCGATCGCTTGTACGCGATCGCCATGCAAGTAATCCTCTTCGAGATCCATAGATAAAGTGTCCCTACATTGCTATGCAGGGCTAAAGGGTTTTGGTTAAATTTTTTGTAATTACTGATTGGTTGGGGGAAGCCAGATTTATGCTTTGGAGTAGGCGATCGCAGATTGAGATGTCAGTGTGAGGATTTTGGTGATGAATAGGGTAATCGGTTTGGTGATGGTGGCTTTGTTGTCTGGTTTGCCTATGCCGATCATCGCTGAAAGCGTCCAAGCGCAAACAACGCAAGACCGCAAAGCAGAGGCGGTTCGACTCTTAGAACAAGGGAATCAGTTATATCAGGTTAGCCGATATCGAGAAGCTATGCAAGCTTGGGAAAAATCTTTAAAGATTTATCACGAGATTCAAGATCGCAAGGGTGAAGCAAATTCAATTAATAATCTAGGCATTGGCTACAAAAGTCTCGGACAATATCAGAAAGCGATTGAATATTATCAGCAATCTATTGCGATATTTCAGCAAATCGGCGATCGCAATGGTGAAGCAGATTCAATCAATAGTCTAGGACTTGCCTACAGAAACTTCGGACAATATCAGAAAGCAATTACATACTTTCAGCAATCTATTGCGATATTTCAGCAAATCGGTGATCACAATGGTAAAGCAAATGCAATCAATAATCTAGGACTTGCCTACGAAAATCTCGGACAGTACCAAAAAGCGATTGAATACTTTCAGCAATCCCTTGCGATCTCTCAGCAAATCGGCGATCGCAATGGTAAAGCAAATGCAATCAATAATCTAGGCATTACCTATGACAGGCTCGGACAGTACCAGAAAGCGATTGAATACTATCAGCAATCCCTTACGATCTTTCAGCAAATTGATAATCGTAATAATGCAGCAAATGTAATCAATAATCTAGGCTATGCCTACTACAGTCTCGGACAGTACCAGAAAGCGCTTGAATATCATCAGCAATCCCTTGCGATCAAGAAGGAAATCGGCGATCGCAATGGTGAAGCAGGTTTAATCATGAGTCTAGGACTTGACTATAACAGTCTCGGACATTACCAAAAATCAATTGCTTTCTATCAGCAATCTTTAGAGATCTTCAAGAAAATCGGCAATCGCAATGGTATAGGACGTTCAATCAGTAATCTAGGCAATGCCTATAACAGTCTTGGACAGTACCAGAAGGCGATTGAATACTATCAACAATCCCTTGCAATCCTTCAGCAAATCGGCGATCGCGCTGGAAAAGCATTAGTAATCGGTAATCTAGGCTATGCCTACAACAGTCTCGGACAGTACCAGAAAGCGATTGAATACTATCAGCAATCCCTTGCGCTCCTTCAGCAAATCGGAGATCGCGCTGGAGAAGGACGTACACTCAGTAATATGGGTGCAATTTTTAACAAGCTCAACCAAACTGAAATCGCCATTCTCTTCTATAAACAATCCGTCAACGTGCGCGAATCCATCCGCAAAGACATTAAAAAACTAAGCAAAGAAGAACAACAATCCTATCTCTCTACAGTTGAAAAAGATTACCGTAACCTCGCCGACCTGCTACTCCAACAAGACCGCATCATCGAAGCCCTACAAATCCTCGACCTTCTCAAAGTCCAAGAACTCGAAGACTATCTCAAAACCATCAAAGGTAGCGATAGATCGGCGCAAGGTGTTCAGCTTTTAGAACCAGAGAAAGCTCTTAGCAATAAGCTATTAGCCGTTAGCTTTGACAATAGCAAAGAAATCAGTAGCCAACTTGCTAATCAAATCCAACAACTTCCCAAAACAGAAATCAACAAAGTCCCCGACTATCTCAACCAAATCCCACAGGGAACCGTACTACTCTATCCATTTATTTTAGGCAACAGACTCGAAATCATTCTCTTCTCACCCAACAACCTCCCCATTCACCGCACTGTCAAAATTACTCAAGACAAATTAGAATCCCTCGTCACTGAATTTAAAGCAGGGCTAAGGGATGAAGGTTCTGAAGACTACAAGGAACCTGCTAAGGCAATGTATAACTTATTGATTAAACCCATCGAAGCCGAACTTGCCCAAACCAAAACACAGACAATTCTTTATGCTCCTGATGGCATCTTAAGATATATCCCACTTGCAGCACTCTATGACGGCAAACAATGGTTTGCGGAGAAATATCGGATTAGTAATCTCATTGCTTATACGCTGACAGATTTTTCACCTCAACCTAAATCTCAACCCAGTATTCTTGCAGGAGCATTTGGGGGTAAAGCTGGAGAAAGAAAATTCGGGCAAATTGCCTTACCTGCCACAATTAAAGAAGTCCAAGCGATCGCCAATTCTTTCGATAACTCTTTGGCTTTACTCGAAAATGACTTTAGCCGTGCGACTACTGAAGCAAAATTCAAAAACTACAATATCCTCCATTTTGCTACCCATGCTGAGTTTAATCTTGGTGTACCTGACAACTCTTTCATCATTTTTGGCAATGGCGATGAAATCCGTTTGAGTGAAATTACCGATTGGCAAATTCCTAATGTGGAGTTAATCGTACTCAGTGCTTGTCAAACTGGAGTAGGCAAACTGGGCAGTGGGGTAGAAATTTTGGGCTTTGGCTATCAAATCCAGAAGGCAGGGGCAAAACAGGCGATCGCCTCACTCTGGTCTGTCAATGACGAAGGCACTCAGGCTTTGATGGAAGCATTTTATCAGGAACTCAAAAAAGGCGATGTCACACCCACCGAGGCATTACATAGGGCGCAAGTTACTCTAATCAAGTCATCGGAGTTCAAGCATCCTAGTTACTGGTCGGCGTTCTTTGCGATCGGCAATGGCTTATAAGTGACTAAGCATAATGACGGAAAAATTTTTAAACGCGGGACGAAACCGCGCCTTTAAAAATCACCTAAAAGCCTCAAAATATGAGGATTGTGGGTCTTCGATTTGGCGGCTTTATATTTATTGCGCTGAGCCACTTAGAAAATGCTATATAACTTTTTTATAACTTTTTATAACTTTTAAATCGTGATTGCAACCTATAATCCAAAGTAATGGAGTTGAGAAGTTATGCAAGCGCAATATTCAACTTATCGCACATTGCTTGCCCAAGTATCTGGGCAGGGAATTTCTGAGGCGGAAGCACAAGATATCTTGCGTCAAATACTCTCTTGTCTAAACGACTTGCACGATCACCAGCAAGCTCATGGGGCAATCTCCTTAGATACAGTTGCCTATGATTACAAGCGGATGGAGATTATTCTGCTAACAGCAGATGCGGAAAATCATCCAATTTATCTAGCTCCAGAAATTTCACAAACACAACAAGTAACCCCCGCAGCCGATATTTACGCACTCGGCATATCGCTCATCGAGTTACTAACAGGCTTACCCCCAGAATCACTAAAAGCTGAAAATAATACATGGACTTGGCAAGAACATTGCAACGTCAGTGATCAATTACAGCAAATTCTTAATACGGCGCTCCTAGCTGAACCTGCCTTTCGCTTCGTCAATGCAGGACAAATGTTGCGATCGCTCCAACCAGAGATGAGCCATGCCCCATCAACCCTCACTCCTCTCACTAATCCAACACGCTCATTAATAGCCATTCCTGCCCAAACTTCAGCAGTACAAAAGTCTCTAGCCTCAGGTTCACCATCTGCGGAAACCCATTCCCTAGAAATATTAACTTTAGAACCGAACCATAACAAAACCCAAAAGCCTAAGGACAAAAAACTTAAGATCAATTTCCCCAATTCACAGATTTATAGAAAAGCAAGATTTGCCCAGAAAGCACCGCAAGCAGCAAATCCTAAACGGGGCATACCCATCTTAGTTGCGATCCTGTTAGGCTTTGGCACAACTATTAGCGGCGCTGTTGGCTCTTATTTTTATATGAAGCCCAAAATTGCTAATAATGCCAAGAGTGATGTAGAGCTTGCCAATGTGGTCAATCAATCAATGGATAAAGCAATTGCCCATGTGTATGAAGCAAAAAAAGCTGATGTCAACAAAGATCAACTAGTTGCCCTAAGCAAAGATAAGGATGCCAATATAGGTAGTTTGAGTAGCTCAAAAACGATCTTACAAACAATCCCGTTTGGTAGTCGGATGCGTGCCAAAGCTGAACAATTTTTAAACCAATCGACAGAAGCTAAGAAAGGCAGTGACCTTATCCAAAAATTAGGTGCAGCAGTCCAAACTGAGAAAGTACAATCCGCGCTCGATACTTTTAAAAGCATTTCCCCATCTCCTGATTGGCAGTCCCGTGGCAAGAATGTGATAGAAGAAGCCAAGCAAAAACTGCCTGAGCCAACAGTTGCACTATCAACCACATCTGCGACATCCTCCTCATTAACAACCACAGATATTCCTAGCAGTTCAACTACGGAAGCCTATGTCCCCCCCGCAGAGACATCTACCCCTCCCGTAGAAGCCTATGTACCTCCTGTAGAGACATCGTATAAGCCTACCGTAGAAAGATCGTCAGGCTTGCCGATACCACCAGCACCCCGTGTAGCTAATTAGCCTTAAACCCAGAGAGATTTTTGAAAGTGTGGCGATGCTACACTTTCAAAAATCTCTCTGGGTTTAACGGGCTTTACAAGGGTTAAGCAAAATCTTTGATACCCCATTTGAGTCTTTATTTGCTAAATTAACATCTTGAAATAGCCTATTGGCAAGGCTTTGATTTAAGGCTGTTAGAAACCTGTCGCAAGTCGGGATCGCATTATAATGCAGGTTCCCAGACTTTCGCGACACCTATAAGGCAACGTAGCGTTCAAACCAAAATGTACTCTTCTCCCAAAATAAAGATGATCAATGTTCAATCTTTAATTCTTAGGTCGTTCACTTATTACTTGCTTTTGTCAGGTTTCACCATAGAAATTTTTTTAATAGCCAGCAAAGATCAAGCTGCCTATAGTCAAACACAGGTTTGTAATATTGGCTCAAGTCCCAAGCATCCTGGTAATTACAAACTATTAGGCAATATTTTTTTGAAACAGAACCTTTTTCACGATGCTCTTGATTGCTTTGAACTAGCTTTAAAAGATGAACGCGGAATGAAAGATCCTGAACTGTGGAACAATCACGGTTTAGCTTTAGCTGGGTTAAAAAAGTTTGATCAAGCGATCGCTTCCTACGATAAAGCCTTGCAAATTAAGCCGGGGGCAACTTTTGTTGATCGCGTTGAACCTCCAGTAAAAGCCGAAGATTATTATCTATGGTGGTTTAATCGCGGGACTGCCTTAGTGGATCTCAAGCGCTATGAAGAGGCGATCGCTTCTTTAGATCAATCCATCAAGATTCAGCCTAACTACAGTTTTGTGTGGTTCTTTCGCGGACTCGCATTATTCCGATTGGAACGCTATGAAGAATCGAGAGCTGCTTATCGCCGCGCTATCTTACTATCTCCCAATACTCCCTATATCGCTTCTAAAGATCTACTCAGTGTTCAAGACTATGTAATTTACTATGGCGAAGCTGAGGCAAAATCCCGACTTGGTAGTTATAAAGATACTATTCAAGCCTTTGAGCGAGGTCAAAAAATTCGTAGCGAAAACCCTCAAGTTAAGTTCTTTGACGACAATAGCAGTGAAAATTTTTATGAGACTTACATTGATGGGATTCGACTGCTCGATCAAGGTGAAAACAAAAAGGCGTTAACTGTTTTTGAACAATTGATTGCCCAAAATCCAAGTTACACCAATGCTTGGTATGGCAAAGCAGATGCCCTAACTGCTTTAAAGCTTTATCCTGAAGCGATCGCTGCCTACGAGCGGGTTATTGCCCTTGAACCTGATGACTATCCCTCTTGGTACAAAAAGGGTAATGTACTGCGGAAGTTAGACCGCAAGGAAGAAGCCCTAAAAGCATATGAGAAGGCGATATATTGGTCAGGTGGTTTCTCTGAAGTCTGGCACAATCGTGGCGTGATTTTTTACGATCAGAATAAAGATGCAGAAGCGATCGATGCCTATACGCGCTCTCTCAAAGCAAATATATTATGGGGAGGCATTGCCAAGATTGATACCCAATATGCTTTGGCGGCAACACTATACCGTGCAAGACGTTATAGTGAATCGCTTTTGGCAGTGGAGAAAGTATTAAAAGAACAGCCTCAATACCAAGAAGCTTTGGAATTGCGTAAGTTAATTAAAAAAATCCTGAACAATGGTCGATAAAGCGATCGCTTGAACTGCTACAGAGTATTTCGCCCTGACAAAATCAGGTTATAAGCCCAAAAGAAAGGCTTTTGTTTTTGGACTTTGAGAGGATTTGTGTAGCAAAAAAACTCTCAAAGCCCATTTTCACTTGTATCAAACCCAAATAGTGTAAGGCGGCACGAAGTGCCGCCTTACACTATTTGGGTTTGATGTCCTAAGCAAAACTTACATTGCTATATATAAATGTGGTGTGTTACTTTGCCCCACACCACTAATCTTCTTTGAAAAGTGAATATGTGAGGGTATGGAAAGATCCAGCTAAAGAAATATCAAGTAAAAGTACTTAGTTGCGCTAACCTTAATGTAGTTTTGTAAAATCACCAATTAATCATTTTCCCTAAGCGCATTTTTTGATGACAACCTTAAACCTTTTGCAAGCTCCGAATGTTTCTCCTCGCAGTCAGCAACCTCTAAGGGTGACAGCTTTTGGCGACAGCATTATCTATGGCTACGGCGATCCTGTTAATGGTGGTTGGGTAGAACAACTGCGGCGGCAATGGATGGGAACAGCAACTGGTCATGTTCTCTATAACTTAGGAGTCAGAGGTGATACATCTGCCCATGTCAATCAACGCCTAGAGCGAGAATTTTTACTGCGTGGCGAACTTCGGAATAAAATTCCCGATTTAATGATTTTGTCCGTTGGGGTCAATGATTCGGCACGGGTGGCTAAGCGTGACGGCAAAAGCATTACGGATTACGATCGCTTTACCCTAGAAATCGGTAACTTACTCGACAAATCTCAGAGCCTCTGTCCCGTCATCTTTGTGGGCATGGTTCCCGTAAATGAATCAAAAATGCCGTTTCTCGATTGTTTGCATTTCAATCACGAAGATCAATTTCGCTATAAAGAATTCACGAAATCGGCTTGCCAAATACGCGATATTCCCTACCTCGATATATTTGATCTATGGCAAGAACGGGGACAAACTTGGATGTGCGATCACATCTGTGCAGATGGTTTGCACCCAAACACAAAAGGGTATCTATCACTTTTAGAGGATATTCGCAACTGGCAACCATTAATGCAATTACAGGTTGAGGCTTGAAATATTCCAGAGAAATTTTTGAAAGTGCGGCTTCGCCACGCTTTCAAAAATTTCTCTGGGTTTTAATTCAGTGCAACGCGCTGTAAGGCAGTCTTCCATAAGCAAAAAGTCGTTAAACGTTAAAATACCGACGGGGATCTAGTCTGCTAGAATCAGGGCTAGGTATTTACCCTCCTATTTAGTTAATACCCCACTTGTAGGACATCCCACTTGTAAGGAATCATATAGAGCCACGTCACCGCCATGATGCAATCGGAAAATCTTCGTCAACGTGCCGCCGTTTTAGGTTTGCAGGTCTTTAGCAAGCGATCAGCCATTCGGCTTGGCATCGTCACGCAAATCTGGCTAGATGTCGATCAGCGTCGTGTTACGGGTGTGACTGTCGCTGAGCGCTTTGTCCCTGGCACGCCGATTGGCATTGGTGACACATTTTTCATGGCTCTTGACAATATTGATTTGTTGGGACCCGATGCGATTTTGGTTGATGATGAATCAGTCCTTGAAGATATTTTAATCACTGAGCGTTATACCACTCTAATTAATAACGAAGTGGTAACTGAGTCAGGGGAATTGCTTGGTAAGGTACGCGATTTTAAATTTGATCCTGAAACAGGGGATCTCATGTTCTTGATTGTGGCTTCGGTTGGTAATCCGATTATTCCTGCAAGCTTAATCAGCACCTACGAAATTGATGTCAATGAAATCATTGCCGTGGGACGCGATCGCATCATCGTTACAGAGGGCATGGAAGATCGGATGACCCAACTGAGCAAAGGCTTATTGGAGCGTCTCGGTTTAGGCAAAGCACCTTGGGAAGATGATTTCGATGATGACTATCTGCCACCCACCACCACCATTCGTGATAATGCCCTATCATCGGGAGCCAGAAGCACCTATTCGCCACCACCACAGCAACAACGCCCCGTCTATCGCCAAGAACAATCATGGGATGATGGCGACAATTGGGCAGAGGAGCGCGTTCCCGTAAATCCACCACAGCAACAACGTCGTCAAGCTAGAGCCGAATTCCGTCCTGAGCCATCGCGCCCGATCGCCCCACCACCAAAGCCCATCGATAATTACGATGACGATTACGATGATTTTGAGGATGACTATCCCACCACCTCAAAGCCCGATTTCCGTAATGAAACCCAACAGCAAATCCGTGATGCTTGGGGCGAACCTAAAATTCCTGACAAGTCCAAACAACGTATTCCCGAAGAGGAATTTGACGAAATCTAATGCTACCCCGTGACCTATTGAATCATGTTGAAAATCGCGACACCCTTAGCCGTTTGCTAGATTTGGGTGATCGCGCAATTCAAACATGGGAAGTTGTATGTAGTGATTTCCTATCACCACCCGAAATTACCGAAGCTTTGCAAGTATTCGGCATGATGACCGAAATCCATTGCTTAGCATGGGGTGGCTATGAGCAAGCCGAACGCCAGAGATTAGCGATCGCCCGCAGTGAGTTACCCCTCGATCCATCGCAAGTCAGCCTCACACCAATCTCAATTTCAGGAAATTTCCTATTTGATACCGCAACCCATCGCGATTTTTTGGGAGCATTGCTAGGTACGGGACTAGAACGCCAAAAAGTAGGCGATATCAATGTCTTAGGCGAAAAAGGTGCACAGGCGATCGTCGTGCCTGAATTAGTGGAATATTTGCAACTGCATTTCAATCAGGTGCGGACAGTTCCCGTGAAGGTCAATGCGATCGCTTGGGAAGAGTTAAAGATTCGCATCCCTGTAACTAAAGAACTAACTTCTACTGAGGCATCCTTGCGTCTCGATGCGATCGCTTCTTTCGGTTTTGGTATGTCTCGCAGCAAAATGGTGGACTTAATTAATGGCGAAGATGTGCGTGTCAATTGGAAAACTATTTCCCAGCCAAGCTATCAAGTGAAAACAGGTGATCTGATCGCAATTCGCGGTAAAGGACGAGTCACCATCGGCGATATTATGATTACTAAGAAAGAACGCTATCGAGTGCAAATGACGCGATCAGTTTAATATCAAAATTCAATACCAAAAAGCGGAGGTAATTCATGAATTACCTCCGCTTTTAAGACTGTTAAGCAAAATGTGTAAAGTCTAGAAGCTATAGCAATGTAAGGTTTGCTTAGGACATAAAACCAAAATAAGTGAAGGCGGCACTTCGTGCCGCCTTCACTTATTTTGGTTTTGATTTGTCCTAGCTATCTCTTACACTGCTATAGATGTGGAAACGATCTTCAAAGAGGATGGCAAAGCGATTAAGAGCAGGCTTCCAATCACGAATCGACATCGTCGGTTTTGATTGATCGTCGTGTTCCTGTCCCCTACAGAACAGTCAAACAATCTTCTGGTGAGAGCTAAATTTATGCCTGACTCATCTATAAAAATCATGTCCTTGGCAAGGATTCCTCTCAAAATTTCTCAGCTAACTTTCGTTGTGATATTTTACCTTCTTCATACAGTTTGATTATTTTTGCTCTTACAGCGTTTTGCGCTCAAAACCAAACCAAGAAAAATTTTGAAAACGTTGCAAAGCAACGTTTTCAAAATTTTTCTTGTGGTTCGTTTGATCGGAAATTGCGGTAAGTCTATTGAATAGGCTTTCATACTCAGTTATGGATAAAAAATCCTCTCTTTCTTTCTACAATTTATCTCACTAGTATGATATTTGCTATAGCTGTCATATGTACTAACTTTCTGATAACTTTTTGGTAGTGACAACAGCTTTATGATTGAGTTACCATGCATACGCAATCAAATCTGTTAGCTATTAATTTAGTTAATTCACATGAGCTTTTTGGACTGTGTCTTTAATGGATTGATGTTGGGGGAAAACTAACTTAAAAATTTGGGGTCAGGATAGTCATGCAATTTAATTTCACATATGCACCAAGTGCTTCTCAGACTCAAATCGCTGCATTTGAGATGGCTGGCAAAATCTGGTCTTCATACCTAACTGACAACGTGACCATCAATATTGCTGTTGATGTCCAAAAAGACTTTGTTGGCAATACCATCGCTGGCGCTATTGCTCGAACTAACGATTACTCGTTTAGTACCTATGCTAATGCCCTTAAAAATGATGCTGATCCCACCAGCACCGATCAAACAGTAGTTAGATCACAGACTGTTAATAGCAGTTCATTTGAAGCAAGATATGATGCTATAGTCTCTAATCAGCTTGTGAGTTCACAACAGACTGGCTCCAAACTAAGTATCAACAGTGCTAACGCCAAATCAGTGGGGTCAGTAGGAAGAGGAATAGATACTAAAGCCAGTAATGTACTTGATGGCTACATTGTCATGCGTGACCTGACTGGGACGAATACGAGTTGGAGTTATAACTTCAACCGTCAAAATACAGTTCCAGCCACGTCAGTAGATTTTATTGGTGTAGCCGTTCATGAAATTGGTCATGTTTTAGGCTTTCAAAGCAGTATCGATAGCCCATGGGTTGGTGCTAGTAATTTAAGTAGCTTAGAATATAATTCAGGGCTAAAGGAGCGTGTTAATGAAGCATCTCCTCTAGACCTTTTCCGCTATTCCAATAAAAGTAGGGTTGGAAGCAAAACAAACATAGATTTAAGTGTTGGTGGCAATCAATACTTTGGACTTGGGACTAATGGTACGACTTTTGTTGGTAGCTTTGATAATGGCGTGGATAAGACCAGAGGTGGCAATGGCTTTCAAGCAAGTCATTGGCAGTCTGGCGGAATCATGGATGCGGAAGTTCAGCGTGGTCAGACCACCGCAATCACAGGTTTAGATTTGATTGCTTTTGATGCGATCGGTTGGGACATTGCCACAGGTGGTATTAATAAAACCATCAATTATGCTCAGCTAGAAATAGAATCCAAGCAAATTGCTAGTCAAAAGACAACGCAAAATATCAATAGTGCAATGGCATTGATGTTTGACAACTCTGACATCTACATGCCTAAAACGATCGCAAATCCATCTCTTCAAGCCCGCACAGGTACATGGTGGCAAGAGTTTTATGCTCGCACAGGCGGCTGGTGGCAAGAATATTTTGCCCGCACAGGTGGCTGGTGGCAGGGAGTTAAGGGAGCTTTTGGCGAAGAAGCGATTTTCGACTCCATTGAGGGTGGTGATATCGAGTCTTTGCCACTTTTTGATGGCAATGCTCCTTCCAATAGCCAGACTGTTAATGATTTGATTTCCCTTACTGGTAATTCTGAAACTGGAATGTTAGTTGGTGCGGATTTTTTTGCTAACTTTGACAGTTTTGATTCTTCTCAATTCATCAATACTTCAGGATTCCAATCCTATTCAGATTTTCAAAACTCTAATTTATCTGTGTTTGACCTACAACAATTCAGCTCTGATTTTAGCTTTGATGTCTCATCTATAAAGTCTAGTGTTGAGCTTGGAGCTAGTAGTAAGCCCAAATTAGTTTCCATTTCTCGTAGTAATGACTCCCTTACTGACTCATTTACTCCTTGGTGGTTGGGCGGTGCATCTTCTTTATGGGCTGTACACTAGATTGATCTTCTTTTGTTTTTGTTAGACTGAGGTGTCAGCACTTAGGACTTATGCAAGACAATCGAGCTTATTTGTTCTTAGGTAGATGTGGCTTGGACTATAGATAATTCAAATAAAAAATAGGGCTTCGACTCCGCTCAGCCATCTATATACGTTGGCTGAGCGGAGTCGAAGCCTCTTTTAACTTATTTAGAACTGCTATACTTGTGTTTCATATCTGCTAGATATGTGATCCCTAGCACTCAATTCTCAATAGGTGAAAAGTCAGGAGAATAGGGAGGCAGATAGATGAGGGTAGCACCAGCCGCCGCAATCAAAGTTGAGATATTTTCGCCCTTGTGGATGGAGCAATTATCCACAAATACATATAGACATATAATTGCTTTAAATAACTTGCACATGGGCTTCGACTTCGCTCAGCCCTCGGTGTAAGCTAGCTGAGCGAAGTCGAAGCTGTAGTTTTTATTTGAATTATCTATAGCCCAAAGATCCTAATTTTACAATAAGGAATAGAGCAATTGGAAGATGAGGCGGAAGGCTGCCATCAGAGCGATCGCACTAAATCCTGCAATTCCACAATATTGAGCAATTTCGATCCAATTTGGGAAGTTCTGAAACTGAACTTTGGCAAATATTTGACCTCCCCAGACTGCGGCAAAACTTAGCAAATTGACGAATACAAATAGATCTTTATTGTCGAGAATAGAACTAATTCTCAGCAGAATGATGCCTAGTAATACAGCCGCAAAAGAAATTAAATTAGCTGGAGTACCGATCACAGCTATGCCAACTGTTGTACTTACTTGCCATAGCAACATCGCCTCTACACCTAACAAAAAAGCGCCAATAAATTGAGTAGGAATCGATGCAGATAGTAACCAAGGCGTTTTTTGCGATCGCGAGGCCGCAGGTTTGGGGACTGCGGGGGCAAAATTAGGCAGAGGCACAGGAACAGGAACTTGGATACTGGTCTGATGCGCTGGTTTTACAGGTGTTTGTACTGATGGTTGCACCATTGGTACTGATGCTTGAGAACTCAGGGCTTGGAGGACATCTGCTGCCGAAGTGAAGCGATCGCTGGGAGCTGACTCCAACATTTTATGTAACACATTATTAAAATTAGGGCTGAGCTTGACAAAGCGATCCCACTGCCATTTGTTGTAACTCACATCGAATAATTCGTCTGGCTCCTTGCCTGTTAATAAAAAGAGACAGGTCACGGCAAAGGCATAGAGATCCGTTGAGGGAAATACAGTATCGCCGCGCATCTGCTCAGGTGCGCCATAGCCGGGGGTAAAGATGCCCGTAGATTTTTGACCTTGGGCAACTCCTGCCACTTGTTTAACCGCACCAAAATCCAAGAGAAAGTAGGACTGATCGGACTTACGAACCATGATATTGGCAGGTTTAATATCACGATGGATCGAGCCTTTGTCATGAATAAATGTCAAGACAGGCAAGAGGCTGTGCATAATTTCTAAAACATCTGCCTCGGCGATCGCCCCATGCTGCTCGACAATTTGCTCTAGGGTAAAGCCATCGACAAATTCTTGGACTAAATAAAAAAATTCATCCTGTCCCGACTGCACCTCAAAATAAGCAAGCAGATCAGGGATTTGGGGATGTGTCCCCAAATCTTCTAAAACCGTTGCCTCGCGCTCAAACATTTGCTTAGCAACCACCATCTGAGCGCTCGTAAAACCAATGGGCTGCAATAGCTTCACCACACAGCGCTTCATCGCAGGCGTATAGCGATCGCGGGCTAAAAAGGTCGCACCAAAACCACCTCTGGCGATCGGACTTTCGACAATATAGCGCCCACCCAGCAATAGGGGCATCCCGCAACTCGTACAAAACTTTTGGGTAATTGTTTTGAGGGTATTGCCACTATCAAGGTCAGCAAAGGAATTTAAAGGCTTAGTACAATTGGGGCGCGTGCAGTAAATATCCACTGTGCAAACGTATGAGTAAACATTTTTGGCATACTGTATTAGAGTCTACCTAAGTTTTCCCCTCCTGCACCCATGAGTTCCAATTTTTTGCATCATCTCAACCCTACTCAACAAAAAGCAGCCAGCCATCTTCACGGGCCAATGCTAGTAGTTGCAGGTGCGGGGTCAGGGAAAACCAGAACATTGACCTATCGTATTGCCAACTTAATGCTCAATCACGGTGTTGCACCTGAGCAAATCCTTGCAGTGACTTTCACCAATAAAGCGGGCAAAGAAATGAATGAGCGAATTCAATCTTTGTTAACCCAAGAAATAGCCCAAAGAGAATTAGGTAAGGCTTTGAGTGAAATCTCTGACTTAGAACAGGAGAGGCTACGGAAGAAAGTTTATAAGCGCTATGTCAATAGTTTTGCTGAAGATGGTCTCTGGATGGGGACTTTCCATAGCATGTGCTGTCGAATTTTACGGCTAGATATTGATAAATACAAAGATAGCAATGGTAGAAGTTGGGCAAAGAATTTTTCGATTTTTGATGATTCGGACGCGCAATCTTTAGTCAAAGATATTGTGGTGAATCAACTAAATCTGGATGAAAAGAAATTTGAGCCAAAGTCGGTACGCTTTGCGATCGGCAATGCTAAAAACAAAGGCTGGACTCCTGAGGAATACGAAAAACAAAGCGATGATTCTCCCTATCGCAAACGGGCGATCGCGCAAGTTTACAATCTCTATCAAAATCAGCTCGCCACCAATAATGCCCTCGATTTTGATGATTTAATCTTTTTGCCAGTGCGACTGTTTCAGCAAAATCCTGAAGTCCTTAAATATTGGCACGATCGCTTTACACATATTCTCGTTGACGAATATCAAGATACCAATCGCACCCAGTATGATTTGATTCGCTTACTATCCACCAATGACGATCAGCCCACTTGGGAGAATCGTTCTATTTTTGTCGTCGGTGACGCGGATCAATCGATTTACAGTTTCCGTTCTGCCGACTTCACAATCTTGATGGAATTCCAAGAGGCTTTTGGCGATCGCTTGCCCGATGCCCATACCAAAACGATGATCAAGCTCGAAGAGAATTATCGTTCTGTAGCGAATATTCTCGAAATTGCCAACCAACTGATTGATAATAATTCCCAACGTATTGATAAAGTTCTCAAAGCAACCCGTCCCGATGGCGACCTGATCGAGCTATATCGTGCCGATGATGAAGTGGATGAAGCCCAGTTTGTAATTGAACAAATTCGTCGGGTTAAGTCCAAAACTCCAAGCGCCAATCTTGGACATTTCGCCATTCTCTACCGCACTAACGCCCAATCCCGTCCCTTTGAGGAAATGCTAGTGCGTTGGAATATCCCTTACAAAGTCGTAGGTGGCTTACGATTTTACGATCGCAAAGAAATTAAAGATATTCTCTCCTATTTGCGCCTGCTATCGAACCCATCCGATACCCTTGGCTTGATGCGAATCATTAATGTTCCTAAACGCAGCATCGGCAAGGCAACCCTCGATAAGCTGCAACAGGCTGCCCAAGAACTCAGCGTCCCCATCTGGGAAATCATCAGCGATGAAACTACAGTTAAAACCCTCGCAGGGCGATCGGCGCGTGGTGTTCTCTCCTTTGTGGAATTGATGCAGAAATGGCAAGCGAAAGTACCCGTCACTCCTGCGGCGGATATCATTCAAGGGATTCTCCAAGAATCTGGCTATGTCGATGAACTGAAGGCTCAAAGCAATGATGAGGCAAACGATCGCATTGCGAACTTACAAGAACTCTATAATGCGGCTGTGCAATTTGCTGAAGAAAATGAAGATGCTTCCCTTGATGCCTTTTTAGCTAATGCTGCCCTAGCCTCTAGCCTCGATGACAGTAGCGAGAATGCGGAGAAAGTGACACTGATGACACTTCATGCCGCTAAGGGTTTAGAATTTCCTGTAGTATTTCTCGTTGGTTTAGAGCAAGGACTATTTCCGAGTTTTCGTTCCATTAATGATCCAATGGCATTAGAAGAAGAGCGTCGCCTGATGTATGTGGGCATCACTCGCGCCCAAGAGAAACTCTTCCTGAGCCATGCTCAAGCCCGTCGTCTCTATGGCAATCGCGAATATGCTATCCCTTCCCAATTCCTTGCCGAACTTCCTAAAGAATATCTCACAGGACATGGCATCGATAAATTTATCAGTAAGGCAAGTCAACGCGCCGAAGCTACTAGTGTGCGTGGGTCTCTCCGTACTGTCGCACCACCTAAGGTCAATGCCGTCAAACCCAAGCCTAGTGTTAATTGGCAAGTAGGCGATCGCGTGATGCATGATAAGTTTGGCGAAGGTCAAGTCGCGAATTTGTTAGGTACTGGCGACAAGATGTATTTAGCGGTTTCCTTCGCAGGTCAAGGCAAAAAAATTATTGATCCCAAAATTGCACCAATTCAGAAAATATAGATATGGCAAATGCTAAGCCTGCGCTACATCATTTTCTGGAGTTAATTCAGGAGTCAGTGTGAGTCCTCGATAAATTTGAGCGATCGCAAAGGTGAGATTAATGCTCTTTAGCTCGATCATGTCACCCTCTTCATAGTTAATGATTATCCATTCCCCATTATCTTTTTTGTGATAGAGGTCTATTTCGATGCTGGTAGAACTAACTAGCAAATAATCTATTAATGCAGGATTGTTGCGATATAGTCTGAACTTCCCACCGCGATCGTAGGCTTCGGTACTTGGTGATAAAACTTCAACGATTAGGGATGGATATACCTTAACAGGGAATAGACTTAACATTATCAAAAGACTGAAAGCGCAAAGTCAATAAAGAATCCAAAGCTGCTTTATGAGTAGTGCGGGAATTCTCAAGGCAAGAAGCAATAGCAAACTTGAAAGAATCAAAATCAGGGTAATAGACGGAGTAGAGACACTGTTTCTTCACAAATTTCCAAAGACGCTCAATCAAGTTTAAGTTTGGAGAGTAAGTAGTCAAATAAAGAAGCTCGATATTTAATGACTGAGCCAACTCAAAAACTAAAACACACTTTTGATAACGAGCATTATCCAAGACAAGAGTAATGGGTATAGTCAAACCCAAAGCCGCAAGTTTGTGGAGTAAGTCACAAACACTTTGAGCATTGATGTAAGAATCATTAGTCACAGTAATCAACTCATGAGTAACAGCATTAAGTGCACCGAGGACATTAAAACGCTGTCTTCCCGTCCCAGATTTAAGAAACAAGCGTTCAAAACACCACAAAAAGCCTAAATAGGCTCCAAGGACAAAGTGAGCAGCATCAACAAAGAAAACGGCTCTTTGTCCAGATTTAGCTTCCTCTAAGCGCGGTTCTAGTTTTTTTTAAGAAATTCCTCTTGTGCTGCTGGGTCAGCCTTTGCAGGTATTAGCCCCACTCGACGACAACTCATTCCCATCGATTTCAGGAAATGACGCACCTGTTCTCGACTACGGACAATCCCTGTCAACTCAGTAATTTTTGCTGCTGCATGAGCCAGCGTTTTAGGTGGATGTTCTCGAAAATATATCTCTAAACTTTCTTGATGCTTTTTTAGTTCACTCTGGGGGCGATTAAAGGTCAGTTCTTTCAGTTTGCTTATCCCACCTTCTTTATAATCTCGTAAATAGTTCAACAGTGTCGGTTCACTGATTCTTAGCAGTTTCGTAATTTCCTTGTGTGGGTATTTCTGGCTTTTTAGGTATAGTGCTTCCATTTTTCTCTGCACTCGTGGATGCGGGTGATGGAATCTTTCGTAATGTAGCGCATCTATTTCTTCTTTGGTAAATGTTATTCGGAGCATCTTGGAGAAAAGTTAACGTTTCTTCCATCTTTACTCTTATAAAAAATAAAGTCTACCCCCTGTCAAGGTATAGGTAATGTATTGAGTGGTAGTTTTGTCGCGATCGTCGCAGGTGACACTGACATCAGGATAAGTGTATTTTTCGGCTTTGACAATCTTAATCTTGATGTCAGAGTTTCCGATGATGCAACTGCTACCCTCTAAATGAGAGTCAAACATGGAAGTAAATCGGACAGCTATCCGTCCATGATTAACACTACCGCCACTCTTGGCATAGACTTCACCTTCGATATACTCATGCTTATGTAGTTGCTTTTCTTCCCAAGCAAAGTATTCTTGAGGGGTGAGCTTGGGAAATTTTTCTCTAGCCGCAATCATGTTTTTAGGGAACGGGAGATTTTTTATATTTTAACAAATGCGAATCCTGATTTCCTATCGGTAAGTCTCGCAGGTAGTAAAAGCGATCGCTTTTTCTCGCATCACTCTTATCTCTTCTCAAATGTAGATATTGTCTATGTTAATTTTCTAGTCATCACTTTGCTGATAAATACGAATGCGTCCACGTTGAATGATCCAGAGTTTTCCTGTAATATCTTCACGTTCTAATCCATTAACTAGAGTCTGAATCGCATCTGTCAGATCGTCTATAGTTGCTCTAGGAGGTAATCTTAAAACAGCTATTCCTTTGTATTGTGAAGGTACATATTGGAGAGGATTGCTAAAATCTAAGTCGAGAGTAACCAGACAGCGATCTTCTTGCTGGCAAACTTTTATGACGGTGGGATCTGAAGCTGAAGTTAGTCCTTGCTCAAGGACAGTAGAAACATCGTAGCCTGCTTGTTTTAGTTGGTTTATGCCCCTTTGACCAATATTCTCATCTAGTTTGAATTTCATGCTGATTTTTCGATGGGAATATCAACATAGCGATCGCTTGACATTGCTGCCCCATAAGCAATACAGGCATAAATATCTTCTGATTGCAGTTGGGGATATTCTTCTAGCAGTTCAGGGATGCTAGTACCATTCGCTAGAAAATCAAGGATTAGGGATACCCAAATGCGATGTCCTCGAATACAGGGTTTCCCAAAGCAGATATTTGGATCGACTGAGATGCGATTGAGAAGTTCTACTCGTTTCATAGTTGTATTGTTCTTTGATTTTAATCGAATTGCATAAATTACTAAATCGTTATTTCTCTAATTATTTCACATAACATTGTTGCCTATCTAATCGCCAAATTAACAATTCAGATCACTAAGTCTCGCAGGTAGTAAAAGCGATCGCCTATTTTCCCATCACTTTTATCTCTTCCAAAATATCCAACTAATGGCGAAAAAGTTAGGTTCTAGAATTAGGCGGCGTAGCTATAAACAGGTGTTTGAATTACACGCTTTGGTTCTTGTCCATCCAAAATAATTTTTTGTAACAACATCACAGTTGACGGAGCAAAGAATTGTTCTCCTGTTTCTTCATTTACGCGAGCAGGAACGTTCTCAATCAGGATGAATTTACCATTTAGTTCTAATGAGTAGGTTACATACTTTTCGACAAGTTGCTCTTCATTATTCATTGTTTTTTCTCCTTACTGTGAAATCGTTATTCCATTTATTCGGATCAGGTTCATAGACTGTAATGATTTTAACCAATGGGCGGCTAGGATAGCTGGTTTGGATATGAATCTACCAGTTTGAGTTATGCCACAAATGAGACAGCTAGGAGCGTATTTGTCGTTGGGATATTGACCATTAGCGATCGCTTCTACGATCTCGTGCAAACGAATTTGGCGAATAATGGATTGCTCGACGGCATGTTTAGAAAACTCATATTGTTCGTTGGCAATTTTGGTCTGAATATCTTCAATCATAGGCATGTGTAAATATTGAGTAGTATTTTAAGTCGGTAAGTCTCGTAAGTAGTAAAAGCGATCGCTTTTTTCCCATTCTCTTCAACTCTTCGCAAATATCCCGCCAATGGTGAACATAACTCGTTGCTATTATTTCCGTTAAACAATCATAAATTAATGCTATTTTTAGAGAAGGGGTGTAGAAATCAGTAAAATGATTTTTAGCTATAAATGTTTAGGCAATTAGTTTTTAAGCATGACAGAAATAACTAACTCGAATCAGGCTACTCCAGAGGCTCAACCAGCTAAACCTGTAAGAACTCTTGAAGCCTTACTTGAACTATATCAACAAGGACATCGCAATTTCTCTGGCTCAGATTTGCGTGGGGTGACAGTAGATATTGTAGACAAGGAAACTAAATATCTTGACTTGCGAGGAGTCATCCTTACAGGTTCAAATCTTACTGCTATCGTATTTAGCAAATCAACTTCGACTTTTAAAGTTGATTTAACTGGCTCTATTTTTAAAGATTGTAATCTTCGATTAGCCAATTTATCTTATTGTCGGCTTGATCAATGCAACTTTAACAATACAGATTTAAGTGGAGCTAATCTATCAAATTCCTCTTTTAGAAAGCATTTAAGAATTGACAGCAGTAAGATTTTTAAGCATTTTTCGGATCAAAGCTATATAAATAAACGACTCTGAGATATTCTCATAAAATTCATAGTCCTTGCTAAGTCTACGATATTTGTCTATCCAAGCGAAGGTTCTCTCCACTACCCAACGCTTTGATTCAACCACAAACCCTTTCTGCGCTTCAGCCCGTTTGCTTACTTCCCAAGTGCAACTAAAGTTGTCTTTAACCCACTGGGTGATATCCTCGCCAGAGAATCCCTTGTCAACTAATATCTTTTGTAAGCGTCTCAGTGGATACTTGAGATTTGCTAATAGTCTCATCGCTCCTGCTCTCTCGCCAACATTTGCTGGGCAGACGAGAGCACCGAAGACTAACCCTAACGTATCAACCATGATGAATCGTTTGCGACCCTTAACCTTTTTTCCACCATCAATACCACGACTACCTGCACTATCCATTGTTTTAATACTTTGACTATCGAGACTGGCTAGACTCGGTGTTGCTTCTCGACCATCTGCTAATCGTACTTGTGTGCTTATCTGGTAATTGATTTCAGCTATAACTCCTGTTTTTGTCCATCTTTGAAAGTAGAAGTAGACCGTTGAATATGGTGGCAAATCATGGGGCAGATTTTCCCATGTACAACCATTCTTGGCTATGTAGAAAATTCCATTCATCACTTCCCGAAAATTTGTTTTTGGTGGTCTCCCCAATTTTGATGGTTTTGGCATCATTGGTGCAATTATTTCCCACTCTTCATTGGATAAATCGGTATTATAGGGTTGGCGCATTTTGGCTGGCTGATACTAGACTTCATCAGTATTCATACCTGTTTTAGTCCGCCCTTGCTTTCTTAAATGCTTTCTTAGGGGATAGGAGTAGCCAAACCTTTGAAAACTTGTGGACATTGATTAAAGTTTGGTAATGCTATTTCTGGGTTACTGATGGTTACTGCGTCTACAAAATGTTTATCAACTTGGAAGACCAAATTATCAGCAAGACCTACATGACTAGAATTGAGGGTGAGAATACGAGACTGAGACATTATTTAGACCGATTGCACAGAAAAACTTTATGTTATTCAAAATCGGAAGAAATGTTGCGGTATTCAATTCGTTTGTTAATTCACTATCTTAAGTACAAATCATTTCCTTCTTTTGCTTGATTCATCTTTCATTTGTGCAACGCCTGTTTCTTTTCATTCTTTTCATCTACTTTAGGTAGCTTGTATCTCTTTTACTCTGCCTTGCTTACATTTTTTAGTCTAAACTCCAGTAAAACAGATAAGTCATCAAAAAGCTTGCTTCGCAAGCTTTTTGATGACTTATCTGTTTTTAAGAAAGTGCAAAGCGTTGTAATTAAAAATAATTAAGCAGATTGTTTCTTGTTTTTCAGCAAACGTGAACCACCTAATGCACCTGCTGCCATGATTCCAAATAACAGGCTGGGAACAGGAACAGGTTTAGTGGAAACGTAAGAATCGCTGCTATTAAAGACATTTTGTAAGTGATAGCCAACTCGGAATGTACCGTTATTTAAACCATCAACAACACTGGTGTAATTTGTACCTACACCAGCAAAAGTTATACCAAGAGCTTCACCGCTTTGAATAGCATACTTATTGCCACCACCATTGTTAGCATCAAAGGCGTAGTCGGTGCTAAAACCAATGATGTTTCCTTGAGGGAAGTTAGCGTTACTGAGACCGCCAGAAAAGCCTATGTTGGTTCCAGTAATTGGGGTACTTGCATTAAAGAAAGAAATATTATTGTTGCTAGCACCTAGAAGAGCAGGCACAGCATCAATATAGATTGTGCCAATAAAGGTATTTGTAGGGCTGGTGATGTTGTTGAAGAACTTGAAGGTTAAATCAGTACCTATTTGTTCTACACTCAGTGACAGCCCTCCATTTAGTGTATCTCCAACTGTGTCGCCGCCATTAATATTGCTAAAGCTAAAAGAAGCAGCGTTTGCCATCAGAGGAGAGGAGAGCACTGATAAAGTAACAATCCCCGACAAAGTGAAAGTGCTACCTATCAATTGAGAAATTTTCATTTTAGTACCCCCGTCTTTCTACCAGAAAGAACTTTTTTATACTTCTAATGATTATCGCAGGCTATATTAGGTAAAACAACTTCGTAAATACATCAATTAGTTATACAAAAGTTATAAATGGACGAGAGTAGTAAAACAACCTTAGGAATTAAACAAGTAACCCGTCGCTTTGGTGGCTTGGTAGCGGTCAATGAAGTATCTTTTGATGTGCAGGAAAATGAGATCTTTGGGGTGATTGGTCCTAATGGCGCTGGCAAAACTACATTGTTTAATACGATTACAGGATTAATTGCTCCTAGTAGCGGTCAAGTTATCTTCGATGGACAAGAAATCACTAATCGTCGTCCTCATCAAATTGCGAAATGTGGCATTGCCCGCACGTTTCAAAACATTCGTTTGTTTGGTGAACTTTCTGCTTTAGAAAATGTGGCGATCGCTAGGCATTTGAGTACTACTACGGGTATTTGGAATGGAATTTTAGGTTTACCACCCACCCATAAAGAAGAAAAGCAAACCTACGATCGCGCCTATGAATTATTAGAACTTGTAGGACTAAGCGATCGTAGTGATGTCAAAGCCAGAAACTTCTCCTATGGCGATCAACGCCGCCTTGAGATTGCGCGTGCACTTGCCCTGCAACCCAAGTTATTACTTTTAGACGAACCTGCCGCAGGGATGAATCCTAGCGAAAAGGGGCAACTAAGTGATTTCATTCGGAGCTTACGAGATCGCTTTAATCTGACGATTTTATTAATTGAGCATCATGTTCCTTTAGTGATGGGGCTATGCGATCGCATTGCTGTGTTGGATTTTGGACAACTAATTGCGATCGGTCAACCTGAAATTGTCAAAAGCGATCGGGCAGTGATTGAGGCATATCTTGGCGATGAGGGTTAAAATTAATAAAGGTGACGCTCACTTTTGTGAGAAAATAGCGAAAACAAGAAGAAACTTATTGGCAGTTCTGATTGGACATTTACTAAAAATGGTGATATCAGGCAGATTTTCGGAGTAATATTAGGAGAGTTTGGATACAATAACAATGTAATCGTATCCAAACTCTCCTAATTGAAAATCCTAGTTTGAAGTCATATTTCAACTAATCAATTACAGATATTTTATTTGCAATATTCTGTAATACTGTGATATGTTGTGTATATATAGGGTTTTATGGCAAGAAATAAATTCCTAATAACGGGTGGGTTACATTCAGATATCTAAATAGTTAAAGTCCTTAGGTTCCTCACTGGTCACTTAGCTTTATCTAACTAAGTGCTGCTTACGCAAACAAAAGTTGCGATTTATATTGTTTTTCAAAGTTATTAAATCTCCTTGAAACTTAGATATATCTAGGTGCTTACGCTACTTAGATAGCGGGTGTTAGTTATTTCATACCTATTTCAAAGCTAAGAAAACGTAAACAACTCATATACAAAACAAAAATAACTTATTACAAGCATTTAAGTGATTGTTAGCAATAAGTGTGAGTTTGCCATATCTAGAAATAGACGTTAATTGTAGGTCTGAATATATACGGACAAATAATTTTAAACATATGATTAAATCACGCAATAAAATAAATAATATTGTCTATAATTCTGGACTCCAGAAGTCCAGCATATCAGTAAAGTTTTTTAAAAAATTTAAAGTATTTAATAAAATTGGAAAAATTGTCATATTGATAAATTTTTTGCAAGAAGGGTTTGATGATTTTATAGATAGGTATTGATATGTTTGAGGAGTTTTATGATGACTGGGAGGGTAAAATGCAAGGAAGGATTATTAGTTTTGACACTCATACTCAAGAAGGATTAATTCGTTCTGATTCGGGTAATGTTTATAAATTTAATTGCTATAACTATCCTTCTCTATCGCCAACTCTTGTAGGTGAAATTGCTAGCTTTGAAGTTGATAAAGATTCATCCAAAATACACTCACTCTATGTGGTTTTATTAGCTAGATATGTAAGATTAATGACTGAAACTCCTGATTCGTAATTATTAATTAGGAGATAAAATGCAGGGTAGAATTATTGGATTTGATTATGAATCCCAAGAAGGATTAATTAAATGTGATCTTGGTAATATTTATAAATTTAATGCACATAATTGTCACAATTTACCCAATCTAGTGGGGGAGAAGGTTATTTTTCAAGTTTCTGGAAACTTATCTGATGTGCATTCAATCTATGTGATTTTGTCGTCTAGATTTGTAAAAATAGGAAATGATAAAAATCTTGAATCTTATTAAAACTATGGTTAATAAATTTATTGTTAATTAAGTATTACAATGCAAGGCACAATTATCAAATTTAATATTGAAACTCAAAGGGGATTTATCCGTGATAGCTTTGGCAAAGTCTATCAATTCAACGCCTATAATTATTATGGATTATTACCAATTACTGTAGGTATGTCAGTTGATTTTGAAGTTGGTAAAAATCCATTTTATGTGCGCTCAATTTCTATGGTTTTACCATCTAGATATATAAAACTAGAATCTGATAGGAAATATGATCTAGATATGGATAGATACTATAAGTTAAAAAGTAGTAACGATGATTTCGATGAATTTATTGAGAATATAAACAATTTCGACTTTATTGATGATTATAGTTCCCCTGACAATCAATCATATAAAGAAATTAAGTATAAATATTTTCAGCAATCCAAATTGAAAATAAGAATCAATACTTTAATACAGGTTGGCATATCATTTTGTATATTATTTGTTGTTTCTGTCTGCTTAGCTATAAATAAAATTTTATCATCCTATCTAAATAGGCTAAACCAATTACTTATCGAAAGCAATGCCGATGAGTTTAGTACGTCACAATTTGTGATTCCATTTACGATGCAATGCCAATTATTTATATTTGTTTCCACTTCCGTTATTTGTAGTATTTATACTCTTTATATGATACAGAAACAAATTGCTGGAAAAGGTAGTTTAAAAAATGTAACTTTGGTAGTGGGTGTCTGTCTATTCCCTATGACAATACTTTGCTTTTTTGTTTTTTCTTATTTTGCGTTCTAGGCTGTCATTAATGGTTTTATAATAATTTTCATAGAGAATTAATCATAGATTTAAGAATTAGTAATATATAGATAAAAATAAATTAATTACTCCTGCAAAATGCAATTTTTTTGTTTGTAGATGTTTAATAATTATAAAAAATATGATAATATCTTAATGGGAATAGGTTTAAATATGTAAGCTTGTAAATTATTCTTGCGTGTTTTATGATCTTACTAATTGAAATATTTCCATTACAAACTACTAGTAAATAAGGGAGGTAAATCATATCATTAGACAGACTAGACTATTTAAATGTCTTAGGCACAGTTTAACTCTTACCCATCTGTAATTAGTTTAATTTGCTAAACTAATTGCAATTATTTAACTACCCCTGTATGAATGGTTTTCTACTATTGGATGACCATTCATTTTTTTGTAAATTAATTTCAGATTATTAAAGCCTTGGAAAAGTTTTAAGAATTAAATGCTATAGACTTTTATTTAAAAGTCTAGGAATATACTCCTCTAAGCCTCCCAATTCTGGGTACTTAAATCTGTTTTATCCACAGAATTGGAGCAATAAAGCGACAATTACATTAGTTGGGCAACAGCAGCATTACTCAATAAATTTTGCTTGGTTAGTAAATCAGTAACCGTAATTCGTAAAGTACGCTTTTCGTCAACTTGGAAAAAGACTTTAATGCGATCGCTACCTGTTTGACCCAGAGGATCGAGATTGGCAATCACTTTACTATTTTCATTGAGAATCTGGACTGCAACTTGCTTGCCCTCTAGCACACGGGTGACAAGGCGTTGATCTTCAAAATAAACTTCCACATTGGTTTCTCCTAATTCACCAATGACTAGCTCAATGCTTGGCTGATTGGGAACTGATGCACCAAGAGTTAGTTCGACTGGCTTTTCTAAGGGATAGGTTGTACCAGATTTCACGATAGTATGCCAGTTATGTTTTTTATATCGCTTATCCCAATAGCGAATCCCATAGCTATGATAGAGAAAGTCTTTGAGTTCCCAACCTTGGGAAATTGCACCATGTGCGATCGCTTCGAAGGGTTTATCTGCTTTTACTTTCTCGCTAGGGAAATGTTTTAATGCCCATTCCTTTACAGCAGGGATTTGGGAAGTTCCACCCACTAAGAGAATCGCATCAATCTGATCTAGATCAAGGTTTTGGCGAGTTGCTTGTTGACGAATGCGATCAAGGGCAAGATCAAGATTTACAAAAAATTGCTGTTGTTCTAGAATTTGGTTGAATTGCGATCGCGTCAAAGTTAAATCATAGGACTCAAAGGTTTGATCATTAAAGAAAACTTCTATCACAGATTCACTACTAGAAAGAGCTATTTTAATCCGTTCCGCTAAACGAGTTACGAGAGAATTTTTCGGTAATCCTAACTCTCGATGCAAGTAATCAATAATCCAATTATCGATATCAATGCCACCGAGATTTTGCCCTGTTTTTGCGAGGACTTTAGCAGTTTGGGAACTTTGGTTATGAGATGTAGCAGTATTTTTGATAGTGCGATTGCCCCATTTTAATAGAAAACCAAGCGGAGATTTCGGCTGATTAGATTCTATTTGCACTTGAGCAAAGGATAACTTCACTAAAGATAAATCTAAGGTTCCACCACCAAAATCTACTACTAATAGAGTCTCCCCTCCACCATTAATGCCATAGCCCAGCGCTGCCGCAGTCGGTTCATCAATGATTCGCACCTGATTGACAGTTAGCTTCTCGCAGACCCCACCGAGCCAATTGCGATAGGACTCAAAACTATCAACGGGAACCGTAAAAATCAACGAATCTACATCAGGTAAGCGCTCAATAATTCTCTTTAAAAACCATTCTCCCACTAGTTCAAATTCGACTTCGCGCCCATCAAGTTCTGGGACAAACATCGAAACATTAGAACCGATCGCTCTTTTGAAAGCCTTAAAAAATCGCTGTTCGCCTTTAGAATTCTTGCTATCTAAACCGCGATCACTTACCTCCTGACCAATTAATACTTGCTCTTTGTTGGCATCCTGCACGTAAACAAAGCTAGGAACTAATGATGGATTATTCGCAATGAGACTACTGTAATCAGCTAACTTAACAGTCTCAATCACCCCATCCTCATTAATTCTTGCAACAACAGTATTACTCGTACCAAAGTCGATCGCATATTCCATGAGTGTTGTCTTTTAATCTGGTAAATAATCTATATCTAAGCTCTGTTCTGCTGTAAAGGGACTAATTTCAGGAAAATCCGACATCATTAACCCAGTTTCAAGTGATGCCATCTTTCGAGCAGTTTGGTAACATTCTGGAAAAACTTCTTGATAGTAACGTTGCAGGCTAGGACTACGTTTAAAGGCTTTCTTCAAACGATTACGATGCTCAAAAATTGTTAACAGCCAACTACGAGATCGTAATTGTGGCTGAAAGCGATATTTTAATAAGTGCATCAAAACTATTTCTAAATTACTTTCCAGAGCATCTCTTTGACTACCACTCATATCGTCAAGTTCTTCTAATAGATTCGGAATATCTAGTTCCGTGAACTTACCTTCTCGTAGAAATTGGCTCATGGATTCAATCCATACACAATAGTCAAGATCATAGAGAGAGGTGTTTTCTAAGTTTGTTGTTGCTAATGATTCATTGGTAATTGTCAGACTCATCGCTAGAAATCCTGTAGTTACATACTTTTAGTATAAACGGTGCAAAAAAATAGCATATTAGTTTCTAATTCTCATACTAATATCCAGCCAATGCGATCGCGTAACCATTGCCGACGTGGAAATATAATCTACTCCTAACTCTGCTACCTGTGCGATCGTATTGAGCATAATATTGCCTGAAGCTTCAATTTTGGTATGTGGGGTATGTTGGCGAATGAGCGCGATCGCCTCACGCATCATTGACAAGGACATATTATCTAACATAATCACATCTAGATTGAGATGCATAGCTTCTTTTACCTGCACGATTGATTCCGTTTCTACCTCAATCGATGTTGTAAATGGAATATGTTCCCGCACTCGTTGTACTGCTTCGGTAATGCCCCCTGCTGCTGCAATGTGGTTATCCTTGAGCATTACAGCATCATCTAATCCATAGCGATGATTGATTGCCCCACCAATAAATGTGGCATATTTTTCGAGTAGTCTCATGCCGGGGATGGTTTTGCGAGTATCGACCAGATGTGTTTTGGAACTAGCGATCGCTTTGACATATTCCGCAGTCGTGCTAGCAATTCCCGATAAGCGCATCACCAAATTTAAAGCAACTCTTTCACCCATTAGTAATGTGGCAAGACTACCATTAATTTCAGCAAGTAGATCGCCAGATTTTACAGGTTGTCCATCCTGTGCGATCATCACAAAATTTACTGAGTCATCTAGTAATTTAAAAACCCTCGCAGCGATCGGTAATCCTGCCACCACACCATCCGCCTTAGCAATCCACACCGCTTTACCAATGGGTGCATTACCATCGGGAAATAAACCACTAGTACTGCGATCGCCACGTCCAATATCTTCGCGCAACCAGTCTTCAAGGATAGGATCTAAAACAATAAAAGGGGGGAGCATAATTTGCTGCTTGTTTAAATATGACTCTTTATAACAGTTTTCAAATGGACATACGCTCATTTGAAAACAAAAAATGTAGATGCAATCTTACATCTACATTTTTTGTTTATCTATTAATTAGCTAATTAGCAATGTATCAGTTGAGGAACTATACAGAAGCCAAGAAAGTTTTCTTGTATTCAGTAATTGCTTCCTTCAAGATTGCTTCAGCATCCTTAGTCAAGGTCTTTTCAGCCTTCACGATTTCAGAGTACTTAGGCTTGCTAGTTGCCAAGTAGTTGCGAAGTCCCTTGTTGAATGCGCCAACTTGCTCAACTTCTAGTTCATCAAGGTAGCCATTAATTGCGGTGTAGATAATCGCAACTTGATCCCATACGGGTAATGGAGAGTATTGTGGTTGCTTGAGAATTTCGCGAAGACGCTGACCACGAGCAAGCTGTGCTTGAGTGGTTTTATCCAAGTCCGAAGCGAACTGTGCGAAAGCTACGAGGTCATCGTACTGAGCCAATTCTAGCTTGATCTTACCTGCAACCTGTTTCATTGCCTTAATTTGTGCTGCGGAACCAACGCGGGATACCGAGATACCAGGGTTGATCGCAGGACGAATACCAGCGTTAAACAAGTCGGAAGACAAGAAGATTTGACCGTCGGTAATCGAGATTACGTTGGTAGGAATGTAAGCAGATACGTCACCAGCTTGGGTCTCGATGATTGGTAATGCGGTCATCGAGCCACCACCGAGTTCATCACTCAACTTCGCTGCACGTTCGAGCAAGCGAGAGTGTAAGTAGAATACGTCTCCAGGATATGCTTCACGCCCTGGTGGACGACGGAGCAAGAGAGCCATCTGACGATAAGCTTGAGCTTGCTTGGACAAGTCATCATATACGATCAAAGTGCCTTTGCCTTTGTACATGAAGTACTCAGCTAATGCTGCGCCAGTGTAAGGCGCAAGGTATTGCAAGGTAGCAGGATCGTTGGCGCTTGCCATAACGACGATCGTGTACTCCATTGCGCCGCTTTCACGAAGTTTGTTAACTACGTTCGCAACGGTAGAAGCTTTCTGACCGATCGCTACATATACGCAGATACAATCCAAACCTTTTTGGTTGATGATGGTGTCTACGGCAACGGAGGTCTTACCTGTTTGACGGTCACCAATGATCAATTCGCGTTGACCACGACCAACAGGAATCATTGCGTCGATCGCAGTAATACCAGTTTGGAGAGGTTCAAATACGGATTTACGAGCAATAATGCCAGGAGCAGGAGATTCGATTAAACGAGTTTCGCTTGATTTGATGTCGCCCTTACCATCGATAGGTTGAGCCAAACCATCAACAACACGACCAATGAATGCTTCACCTACAGGAATCTGTGCAATTCTACCAGTTGCCTTTACGGAGCTACCTTCAGCGATTTTACGACCTTCACCCATCAACACAACACCAACGTTGTCTTCTTCAAGGTTCAGCGCAATGCCGACAGTACCATCTTCAAATTCCAGCAACTCGCCAGCCATGCACTGTTCCAAGCCATAGACACGAGCGATACCGTCACCGACTTGCAGGACAGTACCAACATTGGAAACTTGCAGCTCTTGGTTATAATTAGCAATTTGCTGCTTGATAATATTGCTTATTTCGTCAGGTCTGATGCTAACCATAGTTGTGTTTTACCAGTTATCAGCGATCGATTTTGTTTTTAATATTTGAGGGGTTAGCTATTAGTGATTAGCTGTTAGCTATTGGGAATTGGTGATGGGTAATTGGTGATTGCGGATTGGTAATTACTTTTTCCTTATGCCTTTTACCCGTTTCCTTACTAGGCAGCAGCTAGGCTGCTCTTAATACGGCGCAGTTGTCCACGAATGCTGGCATCTACTACCTGAGAACCAACTTTAATGATGACACCACCAATTAAGTCGGAATTAACTGTAATTGAAAGTTCGACTGCCTTAGCACCTGTCAGTTTCTTGACTCGATCGCGTAAGGAATCTTCTTGCGCTCTACTCAATTGAAAAGCAGAGGTAACTTCGGCAAGAGCAACACCATCAATCACGCGCAAAAGAGATTGGAACTGCTTAACGATCTCACTTAAAAAGGCGATGCGTTTGCGATCAACTAATAGCAGTAAAAAGCTTTTGGTCAATGCACTTACTTGCGAACCAAAAACACTTTCAATTACGCCTTTCTTGACATTTTCGCCAATAAGAGGACTTGCAAATAGTTGACTTAATTCAACGGAATCACTAAGAGTATCGCCAATTAGTCGCACATCTCTAGCGATCGCATCGAGACTATTTTGCTCTTGAGCCAAAGAGATCAAAGCGTCGGCATAGGGGGCAACGACTGCTTGACTAACAGAATTAGATTTCATGTTTTCTCCTAGTCAGAACTCAAAAGGGCAATGCTACGGTCAATTAATTCGATCTGCGTATCTTCACTTAAACCGCGATCAAAATAAGCCTGTACACTGGCAAGAGATTTCTCAGCAACTTGCTGACGCAATTGCACAATGACACGTTCTTGCTCAGTAGCAATTTCTTGATCGGCAGCTTCATGCAAACGTGCAATATCAGCATCAACCGTCGCTAAAATTAAATCTGCCGCATGTTTTGCATCGACTTCAGCTTGCTGGCGCAATTTGTCTGCCTCAGACTGAGCCTGAGCCAATTTATTTTGCTGTTCGGCAAGCTTAGCCGAAGCTTCACTTTGACGCTTCTCTGCATCACCAATTGCCGATTGAATCGACTCTAAACGTGATGAAAGAATTTTGCCAAGAAACCCGCGACCCGCATATACCAGAAAAGCTAGGACAATTACTAAGTTAATTACATTAGTTTCAAGAATATCGGTATTTAACCGAATTCCTGAAGACTCGCCTGCTTCGCTAGCAAGTAAAACGAAATTGCTAATCATAAACGTTATTTCTATTACTCAATATCAGCCAGAAGCCAGACAGAAACTATCATAGGATTATGAAGACTAGGATCTTACTAAATTACCTAGTAGCTTTTCGAGAACTTGGCGACTGAGTGATTCTACTTCTGCATCCAAAGATGCTGTGGCATCTTGCTTTTGTTTTTCAATTTCAGCTTTAGCGCTAGCAACTTTTGCTCTTGCTTCTGCTGTAGCTGCATCAATACGTTCTTTACGAATTCTGTTTGCTTCAGCCTGAGCACTAGCCAAAACATTTTGAGTTGCCTTACGAGCAGTAGCTAGCTCTTGCTCATATTGCTTTACAACTAGTTCTGCCTTTTCTAGCCGTTCCTTCGCGGTTATAATTTGTTCTCTAATATAATCATCACGATCATCGATCGCTTTGGTTAGAGGCTTAAAGAAAATAGCGTTAAGGATAGCTACAAAAACGATGAACTGCACCGCCATTATCGGGAGAGTGGCATTAACATCAAATAAGCCACCCTTCTGCTCAACAGCTTCCGCAGCAAGCAGGACATTTGAGACAAAGTTCAAAAGTATCATAGGTATTTTGCCAAAAAAATTCGGTTGCTAGGTCAATTTAAGAAGCTAAGAGCATTGGCTCATAGCTTCTTGTGAATTAACTCTTAAGCAAAAGGGTTGGCAAAAAGTAAGATTAGAGCAATAACTAGACCATAAATGGTAAGAGCTTCCATGAACGCAAAGCTCAAAAGCAAAGTACCACGGATCTTGCCTTCTGCTTCGGGCTGACGTGCAATACCTTCAACAGCGCGGCTAGCAGCAGTACCTTGTCCGATACCAGGTCCAACTGCGCCAAGACCTACAGCGATACTAGCGGCGACTACAGAAGCTGATGCTACTACTGGATCAATCATTTTTTTCCTTACTTTTTAGTTAATTTGTTTGAGAGTAGAATTTACGAAATTCAGGAGCAAAATACACTCGTGAAGTTATAAATGATGAAAAGTTAAAATTGAAGACACAAATAGAGAATTAAATGGCAAGAATGCGATCTAATGCTCGTGATGTTCATCTCCATGACCTTCCATTGCTTCACCAATGTAAGAAGCTGCCAATGTTGAGAAAATTAGTGCTTGGATGGCACTGGTAAATAGTCCCAAAACCATTAATGGCAGAGGAACAAATAAAGGTACTAGCAGAACCATAACACCTACCACTAGCTCATCAGCGAGGATGTTTCCGAAAAGACGGAAGCTAAGGGATAGAGGCTTGGTGAAATCTTCTAGAACCCACAAAGGAAGAAGGAACGGAGACGCTTGAACGTATCTGGTAAAGAATTCCAGTCCACGTTTCTTCAATCCCCCGTAGAAATAGGCTAGGGAGACTAACAGAGCCAATGCGACAGTGGTGTTAATATCACCCGTAGGGGCAGAAAGCTCACCTTCTGGCAATTTAATTAGCTTCCAAGGAATTAGTGCTCCAGACCAATTTGATACGAAGATAAACAAGAACAGACTACCAACAAATGGTACCCATTCTCTATAATGCTTCTCGCCGATTTGGTCTTTGGCAATGCTCTGGACATACTCCAGAGCATATTCCATGAAGTTTTGAAAACCTGCGGGGACGCGCTGGTCAGCTTTGGCGGTGCTGGACCCAATGATTGCAGCAACGATGACTACGCCCATTACAATCCAACTCACGATTAATACTTGAGCGTGTACCGCTAGGTTACCGAACTGCCAATAAAGGTGTTTGCCCACTTCTAGCGCGGCAAAACTGTTTTGTTGGCTAAAAATTAATGGATCGATCATGTTCGATATGTTACAACCTATAGGAGGTCAAATCAGCGAGAATCGGACTTACTTGTCAAATCTTGAGCAAGAATCGCAATTACAGCGACTTTATAGGTCATAAAGCCAAAAAAAGCGGGTAAAACCTGCAATTGTTCGGACTTGGCAGCGATCGCAATCAGGATGACAAATACAGCAAATCGAGCATAACCGAGACGCTTGGACTGCTTTCCAAGCCGATCTACTCCTTTAGCCAGCATTCTGAGATAGATAGCACCAAACAATGTACCTATAAAATAGCTAAGTGCGATCTTTTGTCCATACACGCACCAGACCACTAGACCGATAATCAATCCAGAGGCAAGGGTTAGCATTAACAGCTTCCTCTTAAGGCGGTTATACTCTTCCAGAGCATCAGTAACTGATACGGAGGAGTTTTCGACAACCGTCTGCGAAGCTGCACTGTTTTTTGCGGGGATAATCTTCACTGTTGACTTTTAGCGAAAATTGCTGATTATTTTGAGTGAAGAACCAGTACTTAAGACAGTACTCAAATGGGTATCCAAAACTTGGATGTAGCTGCCTACACCGTTGCTAAGCATATCACGCAAGATGTCACATTTGCTTTACAACTCTTCAACAAAATAAGTGATTAGGGGGCTGAAGCGCGCTCCTATACTTTTTGACAGATATGACGGATATTTTTAACTAGGTATTTCGTCTATGTTGGGGTGTTACCATAACAAAAAGTTTTAGACTAAGGCTGCCAAGTTTTCTAAAGATTTCTTAAAATTTTTCTTGAGAAATTTTTTAAGGTTTGAAGTATTCTCAGCCATCATCTAAAACTCATTACTTTTTGTGAGCATCCAGAATTTGCAACCTATGTCCACACCTTTTGCTAAGCCCCGCTCGTTTCAGTTTGCTTTCCAAGCCGCAGTTTTGTCTGTTATTTCCTCTGCTGCTTTGTTGCCTTTAGGGGCGATTGCGCAAAATGCTTCCCCGCAGAAGCCTCAAGCTCAGCCTGTAGAATCTACTAAACCCAATGCCCTTGAAAGTAGTGTGTTTAGCATTTCAGGTGGGCAGCGTTTGATGTCAGAAGCAACCACCGCAGTTAGTCAGCAAAATTATGATCTGGCTGTCACCAAGCTGCAAGATGCTCGTCAAGTATTTAATCAATTATCAAATTTTTACCAAGAGCTAACCACTAGCTTTTCTGGAATTGATAATCGCATTTCTGATAGCCATCGTCGTAAAGCTTTACAAACGGCTCAATTACGAGATGAAGCAACCTATCAACTTGCAGTAGTCTATCGGGCTAAGAATCAGCCTGAGCTAGCTGTGCCGTTATTAATTCAATTGATCCGTAGTCAAGCCCCAACCCGTGACTTAGGACAACAAGCTTATCAGCAGTTGTTTGAATTAGGTTTTGTCGATGCTCAGTATGTGCGCCCAAGCGCTGCTACTCCATAAAAAAGGCGATGCTTTGCATCGCCTTTTAAGTAGCTGGGCGCAATTAAATATAAAGCCCAGCTACTTAGACGATTTTGTGAGTTTGTTCTATACAAATTTTATCTATTGCTTAAGGATGAGTTGAGAGTATTTGTGGGAATAGTAGATAGGGACTTATCTTGAGAAACTACTGTCACAATTGTTTCGATGGATTGGGTAGTCTACGCCATTAACTTTTTCAGCTAATTAACACTACGAAGCGTTATGAAATTTCCCCTACTCCAATTTTTGTCATCCCCCCTATTCAAGGTGGTTGGATGCTTAGGTTCAATTGTTGCATCTGCTAGTTTTATGACTATGATCGAGCCTGCCCAAGCACAGTTGCAGGTTTGTAATCGCTCTAACAAGACTGCTTACATTGCAGTTGCCTATGGTGTTGGAAATGATCGATGGCGCTCTGAAGGATGGTTTGAAATTACTCCTCGCCGATGTGAAGTAGTAGTGGAGACTGCTTTAACTTCTGGGGACTATTACTATCTTTATGGTGGCGATCGCGGGGATAACTGGGTATGGGAAGGTACAACTGGTCAAAATTTCTGCGTACATCCCACTGATAAGTTTAATTACATTGCTACTGGTGAGGGATGCGGACGAAATGGTTCGGAGTTACGCCCATTTTTTGAAGTTCAAGTAGATAGTAGTAATTACACTATGAATTTGAAATAACTACCTTTCCAACTTGTCAAATTAGCCATTAAGATTTTGCCCACCAAGCCAACCCATAGCGTTGACTTGGTGAGTTTTTTTGCGGAGATTTAAATACTACGCGGAGCTTGTATTTATCTGTAGTAGGGATTTTGATGAAAATATGCTGTAGGTTGTCAACTTGGCTAACTGATGACCAAATACTTTGGGAAATATCGGTATCTTGCGATCGCATTAAATACAATTCGAGTTTATTAAAGCCTTCATCGGTAAAACTTTCACCAATATCAAATAAACCATTGCCATTTTTATCGTTGAGTTTGACCTGACGATCCCAAGTTAAAGTTGCTGAGATATAGCTATCAGCTTCTAGAGATTTGGCAAAAATATAGTCTTGATACTTATCAACTTCGACAATATTGGTGTCCCACCCGATCGCTTTGATATTTTCTAAACTTTTGTTTTCAGGACTAGTGGGTAATTGTTGTCCTGCTTGGTATTGCAGAAAAGCACGATGGGCATTGAGTTGTCCTGCCCCAAGATGACGACTGAGGGGAATATTTCGACTAGTATAAGCTTCGGTGTCAATCCATGTTTTACCAAAGGCATCGAGAATAGTTTTGGACATACCGAGAATTTTGCCATCTCCTTGATCTTGGATTTTGTCCGCAGAGTTGATCAAGATAGCTTTGATTAATTCGTGACGACGCGCATCAATGCTCCAGTTGCCAGCTTCAACTTGGCGATTGGCATATTCATGTAAAAGGGCGATCGTGCCTATTACATGGGGCGCAGCGAAACTAGAACCATTGACATTTTTAAATTTACTTTGCAGGGTGGGGAGCTTGAGGTTATTCCCGGGGGCAAGGAGAGCAAGCGATCGCCTGCCATCAATGGGGCTTTCTACACCTGCTGTCCATTTACCATCTTTATTTAGATCGCTGAATACTTCCCCTTGATCGTATTTGCCATTGTCATTGCGATCGATGAAGGGTTCATCAATGAGATTGCCGCGATCAACTTGGCGATAAATTCCATCGACCTCGCGAGTAAAGCCGACTGTAAAACCGTTATATAGATCCGTGGGAATGGGTATCCCTCCTTTGCCTTGATTGCCTGCGACGATGGGCAAGGTATTGTAGTTGTTTGATACCCAATCAACGCAGAGAGTAAGTAGGGCGTTACCATCTAGTAGAGGCTTTGGGCGTGGATCTTCGCTGAGGAGTTCGCCAAAGCTAAAGTTGATGGCGCGAACGGTGCTGTTATATTGCCGAGCGACATACTGAGCTGCTAAACAAGCTTCGGGCTGTCCATCTTGCCGACGTTGGGAATATGCTGAAGAAAGCAATTTGGCATCGGGGGCAATTCCTCGCCGAATTTTGTCTTGACTAATGATCACGGCTGCAACTTGAGCCGAGTGATCGTCTAGATTTTTATTGGGGATAGCTTTACCATCACGAAAAAATACTTCGTAGGGTTGGACGATCGCGCGATCGATTTGCAAAAGTTTGTTCGATATTTTATCGACAGCAAATCGAGTGGGGCGGCTGAGTTCAACTTGTCCGATAAAGACATTTTTGCCTGTGAGGTTATAAGGTGGTTTCTGTAAAACACGGGCATCAATCCCTTGGCGATCGACTGATTTGTCTAAAGCCCAACTGGTGGGGCTAGTGGCAATATGGGAGGAAATATTGAGCAAAATCCAACCGACAAACCAACCTAATCTACGCATTTTAATTTCCTTATTTTTGCCTACAGGATTTTGCACCAAACATTTACTAGGATAATCACAAATTTCCATATCTAAGCAGCACTTAGGGTCGCACAGTAAAATAAAGCCCCGATTTTTGGAGTGAGACGAATCCTTGCAGTAAAATCGGTTTTTTATTAAATCGCTTACCCCTGTATTGCATCGTCCAATGTTTACCGTAATTAGATATGCAGAAATTGACTCGACTAATAGCGAGGCATGGCGACTACTTGAGCGTCATCAGGCTTCAGCAAATACTGTAATTATTGCCAAACGTCAAACTAAGGGGAGGGGGCAACGCGGACATATTTGGCAGTCAGATCTCGGTGGGCTATTTATGTCCGTGATCTTGCAACCTAATTTAGCTGCATCTCAGGCACATCAAATTACGCTATGGACAGCTTGGGGCATTGCTAAGGCTCTGAATGAGACAGGGGCAAATGTGAAACTGAAATGGCTCAATGATTTGTTAATCGATCGCCGCAAGTTGGGAGGCATTCTCACCGAGACCAAGATTGAGGCAAACAAAATTCTCTATGCGGTAGTGGGGATTGGAATTAACTGGACAAATGAAGTTCCTGATGGCGCGATCGCTTTAGGTGAATTGCCAACGACTTTATCGAGTATGGATGAATTGATCGAAGTGGTGCTGATGGGTATTGAAATGGGGCAAACTCGTTGCGATCGCGAGGGGATCACAGGCATTTTGGCGGAATATTTAGAGATGCTAAGCGATCGTTATGTGCGTAAAACGATTGATGGACGGGAACTTCAAGGTCAAATTATCGACATTAGACCAACAGGCGAACTGGTAGTAAGATGGGAGGGCAACCTCAAAGACGCGATCTATCAGCCTCAAAATTTTTCTGTCGGCTATCAGTAGACTCAAATATGCGAAAATCAACTCTTTCCACGATTACCTTAGCAACCCTGCTGTGCTTCTCCACAAATAACTATGTTCTAGTTAGCTCAGCATATGCTGCTACTAAGTCGGCAATTTCTCCCGATGTAAATATTTCGCAGCCTTCTTCTCCAACACCGAGTCAACCTGCGATCGCCCCTGCTCCCACTCGTGTTGAAATTAAAAGCGTTGAAGTTAAATCAGAACGAAATGCTCCTGCCCTAGAAAATCGTGAGTCTGTCCAAGTCAATATTGAGACTCCATCTAGAGTTTCATCGAAAACGCAAGTAGAGCGATCGCAACCTGTGGAAATCGTGCTAGAAAATCGTTCCACTGGTTGCCAAGCCAAAGCTAGTGATCTCTCAGGACGCAATACTAATCTCTGTGCTCCCGAGGTTACTGTCGGTTCGCAGAAGCAGTATTACCAAAATGGGAATGTTCTCTATGCTGCCTCCTCAGGTGAGACAGCTTTACAGGTACGTCGCTTGACCCCTGAGGAAATTGCGGCAATGAGTTTGCCTAGCAATGGTGATAAGCAGATGCTATTCCCATTGATTGTCCCATCGACAATTAGTTCCCTATTTGGCACTCGCGTACATCCTGTTACGGGGCAAGTCCGATTTCACCAAGGAACAGACCTTGCTGCTGCTGAAGGTACTCCTGTGGTTGCCGCCTTTAGTGGTCGTGTAGAAATTGCAGGTTGGCTTGGTGGCTATGGCTTAATTGTGGTGATTTCCCACGGTGATACCCATGAAACTCGTTATGCTCACTTGTCTGAGGTACTAGTCAAGTCTGGTCAGGAAGTAAAGCAGGGAACTGTGATTGGTTTAGTGGGAAGTACTGGTTTAGCAACGGGACCTCACTTACATTTCGAGATTTGGCAAAAGATGAAGGATGGTCTCGTCGCGATCGATCCTACGCCTCATTTGATGTTGGCAATGGAACAACTTCAAAAATATCTAGCTCAATCTCCCAAGTCTCCTAATAAGGCTTAATACCAAAACACAAAATGGCATAGCCATTTTGTGTTTTGAAAATCCTTATAACATAGATAATTCAAATAAAAAATAGGGCTTCGACTCCGCTCAGCCAACGTATATAGATGGCTGAGCGAAGTCGAAGCCTCTTTTAACTTATTTAGAACTGCTATATCAGTCTGTAATGCAATTATTTGTTAGTTCCTGAATTGGATTTTAAGACTAAGTTCAATATGATCGCCTTTTACTTGCTGATAGGTTTATGAGTGTGGCGATCGCCTATTGATAGTTGCTAGAATATTAAATATATCTAAATATCACAAATTTATGTTTAGAGACTCAAAGTTTATCAGTAGATCTCCCGATGTTATGGGTGGTACGACTGTATTTACAAATACCAGAGTTCCCGTGCAGACACTTTTGGATTATCTCAAGGCGGGAGAATCGATTGATGATTTTTTGGATGGATTTCCGACTGTAAAGAGAGAACAGGTTATTTACTTTTTGGAAGAGTTAGGAAGAAGTTTGTTGACTGTGGCGGCGTAATATGAGGATTCTTTTGGATGAGTGTATTGATCGCCGATTTGCTAGAGAAATCATTGGCTATGAAGTAAAAACAGTTCCGCAGATGGGATGGGCAGGAGTAAAGAATGGAAAGCTTTTAGCTCTTGCTGTAGAGGAATTTGATGTATTTGTGACGGTTGATCGCAATTTGTCTTTTCAGCAAAATCTATCTCAATTTGATATTGCAGTAGTAGTTTTACAAGCACCATCAAATAGTTTAGCGGCGCTCAAACCTCTAGCCTCAAAGCTTTTAGTAGTTCTGGATTCTGCAAGTAAAGGTCAGGTTACGATTGTTGCAGAATGAGATCGCCTTTTACTTGCTGATAGGTTCATGAGTGTGGCGATCTCTGAATTTTAAAGAATAATGCTTAACTTCTTTCTAAGTTAATCTTGATTGCTAACTCAATCAATTGATCTATGTTGGTGTTGGACTTATCTAAACCAATTTCATCGAAATATCTTTCCGCAGGCATTGGTGTCTCAAATGATGGTTGACGGCTAGTTTGGCTCCAATAAGAGATAGATTTACACTTTGAAAATTAGGTTCAAAATCTAGGTACATTCTGCCAATACTTGATTTATTTTCAAAATTGGGCAAGCATTTGGGGACTGGTAGCCACAAATAGCACTGAAATTCATAAACCTGAGAAATCCTAGAAAACTGAAGCTGCTTGCTTTTACTTGGTGGAACTAACTTGAACTGACAACATGGTTTTGTTTTTCCACGACCATACAACAAGCTTCTTGTTTCTTTAATTTCTTTAATTCTTTTATTAGAACTAAGTAGCTTTTCTCGAAACCGCAAGATCTCGGCTTTAGCTGAAGGTAAAAGTTGATCGAGCGTATTGATTAACATTCTTGGGGGCGTTGGTACGTCAATATTATTTTGAGATTGAGATAATATTTTTCCCTCTGCAATAAAAGGAATAGGAGTTGAAATAGTTAATTCTTTTCTTCCTTCAAGATGAAAATGCAAATAAAAATTATCTGTTTGATTGAGGATTTCAAAGCGAATAAACTCAAATTGCAGCAAATTATAGCGGCGATCAATAAAATTGTGTCGATGAAAGTCTGGTGCGATCGCAATTAGACGAATTGGCTGCTCATAATCCACAGAATCTTTAAAAGGTTTGGTTGTTTTGAGTCCGTGATAATAGCGAGTAAGTTGATGAATAATGTAGCGATCGTCAAGCGATGTGCAACAAAGAATTAAGAATCAAGCAAATCTTCAAACTGTAAAGGAAGAAAAGAATATCGGTTGAGCCAAAAACACATAGTATGAGCAAGGATTTTGCGATTAAGGCGACTAGAAAGATGCCAGATATCCCTAGCCCAAACTTTATCAAGGTGAAAGCGTCCAACTAACTGACCAATGACAGTCTCAATCAAACGCCTTACCTTGACAATCAAACGTACCCACCAACGAGGACGAGAATCATGCATATTCGAGCGCAAAGCTGTTTGTAAATCAACGACAAATGTCTGTAAATCTTGCTTGAGAGGTTGACTTAGATAGCCTTTGTCACCAATCAGGAAACCATGAATATTGGAGACTAAATCCCAGAGAGTTTCCCGTTCATTGCCATTAGCAGGAGTAAGCGCAAACTGGGTAATTACACCGCTACCACTAATGAGCACATGACCATGAAAGCCATAGTAATGCATATCCTTAGCAGCACAGTAACCATAGTCCGCCATATCTGAAAAGCTACGACAACGGGATGCACGGCAGAGGTAACACAGTGGTATGGGGACACCATCAATCAGATGCACGTCATCATCTAAAGCACCTAACTGTTCAGCTAGTTTTTGTTGGAGTATCGCTTTGTACTGCCACAGATTGGCGGCTTGTCGGACAAAGGTGGTACGACTTTTTAAGGCTGGAAACCATTCCCTCCAATGCTTACGAAAATATTTCCAGATCCCTATGTCAGTCTCAATACCCTGATACTCAGCTACGATTTCCATTGTCATCACTTCGCTGTCACTTAGGGCTGGCTCAAATCCTTTGGCTCTGACCCGTTGCTCGGTTGTTATTTCTTTGAGTAGTTCATCGATTTTGCAAAATACCCCAATGATAAAATATTCTATAGAAAACATAATGCTCACCGCTAATGGCGTTAGTTCTATTTTCTAACACTTTCGGCTGTGAGTTTTTTTTGCCTTTTCTTAGTTGCACATCGCGTATTATACTGAGCGGTTTAACTGTACGAAGCGACAACGTGTTTCTCGATTGGTTCGTAAAACTCTCTCCTTCTCTAAAAAACCAGAAAATCACATTGCTGCTATCTGGTTCTTTATTCATCACTACAACTCATCCTTACTTGTTTAGGACTACCCCTAAAACAAAAAAGAGGGGGACGCTAAGCGTCCCCCTCTTTTTTGAATGGCAATTACATCATGCCACCCATACCGCCCATACCACCCATGCCGCCCATGCCGCCCATACCAGCAGCACCAGCGTCAGATTTCTTCTCTGGCTTCTCAACCACGAGAGCTTCGGTGGTCAAGACCATACCAGCTACGGACGCAGCATTTTGTAATGCAGAACGGACAACCTTCGCAGGGTCAATAATACCAGTAGCGATCAAGTCAACATATTCGCCCTTAAGTGCATCAAAACCATGATTGAAAGGAAGTTGCTTAACCTTTTCAACTACCACAGTACCTTCGAGACCAGCGTTGTCGCTGATTTGACGAAGAGGTGCAGAGAGAGAACGAGCAACGATATCAGCGCCGATCGCTTCTTCGTTCTTCAAGGTTGCCTTGAATTCTTGCAATTCAACTGACAAGTGAGCGAGGGTCGCACCACCACCGGGGACGATACCTTCTTCAACGGCTGCACGAGTAGAGTTAAGTGCATCTTCGATGCGAAGCTTACGATCCTTAAGTTCAGTTTCGGTTGCTGCACCGACCTTGATTACAGCTACGCCACCAGAGAGCTTAGCAATACGCTCTTGCAGCTTTTCCTTGTCGTAGTCAGAGTCGCTGAGTTCCAATTCCTTGCGGATTTGAGCAACACGCTTGTCAACATTTGCCTTGTTGGAAATGTCAGAAACAATGGTGGTCTTGTCCTTAGAAATGGTGATCTTACGGATTGTACCAAGCTGTTCCAAGGTTGCAGCGCTGAGTTCCAAACCAGCATCTTCAGAGATGACCTGTCCATTGGTGAGAACAGCGATGTCTTGCAACAATGCTTTACGGCGATCGCCAAATCCGGGAGCCTTGATAGCAGCGATATTCAGAGAACCTCTGAGCTTGTTCACAACTAGAGTTGCGAGAGCTTCACCTTCAACATCTTCGGAAATGATGACGAGAGGAGAACCAGAACGAGCTGCCTTTTCGAGAATTGGAACGAGATCTTGGATGACGTTAATTTTCTTGTCGGTGAGGAGAACCTTAGCATTCTCAAATTCCACCAACTGACGCTCGCTGTCGGTGACGAAATAAGGAGAGATATAACCGCGATCGAGTTGCATACCTTCAACAACTTCCAATTCGGTTGTGAGGGACTTAGACTCTTCAACGGTGATTACGCCATCTTTGCCAACTTTGTCCATTGCATGGGCAATCATTTCGCCAACTTCAGGATCATTACCTGCGGAGATAGTGGCGATTTGCGCGATTTCTGCATTGGAATCAACAGCCTTAGCCTTGTCTGCAATGACACCAACCAAGTGAGCAACTGCCTTTTCGATACCGCGACGGACACCCACTGGGTTAGCGCCTGCGGCAACGTTACGCAAACCTTCACGAATAAATTCTTGAGCCAAAACGGTAGCGCTGGTAGTACCATCACCTGCTACATCATTGGTTCTAGAGGCAACTTCGCGAATGAGTTGTGCACCTGCATTTTCTAAGGGATCTTCTAATTCAATTTCCTTAGCGATGCTCACACCATCATTGATGATTTGAGGAGCGCCATATTTCTTTTCGATAACTACGTTACGACCTTTAGGACCAAGGGTGACACGTACTGCGTCAGCAAGTGCATTGACACCACGCTCAAGGGCGCGGCGAGATTCTTCATCAAATACTACGATTTTAGACATTTTAGTTATTAAGGGTAATGGGTGATTTTGGGATTGGTTATTGGGCTGTTAGCTTTTAGCAATTAGCTTTTAGCTCTTTTCGATTGCTTCTGGATGAAGAGTTTTGAAGGCTAATGGCTAAAAGCTAACGGCTAATAGCTATTAGCTTTATTCAACGATCGCGAGAATATCTCTTTCTGCAAGTAGCAAATAATCTACGTTGTCAATTTTGACTTCAGTACCTGCGTACTTGGAGTACAGTACTTTATCGCCTGCTTTGACTTCTAAAGCAACGCGAGTACCTTTATCGTTGCGTGTACCAGGTCCAACGGCAGTTACTTCACCGATTTGGGGCTTTTCTTGGGCTGTGTCTGGCAAGAAAATACCACCTACAGTTTTTTCTTCTTTAGTTGCTACTTTTACCAATAGGCGATCGCCTAAGGGTTGCAATGTACCAGTATTTAGGGTTAACGATGCCACTATGCCTATACCTCCTTAAAATCTAATCAGAGTGGACTTTGCAGGTTGTGACTTAGGTGGAAATTTGTCTCGCCTTGGTCACACATTGCGTGCTTTAGCACTCTGTCTCACTGAGTGCTAATATACTGCGAAAAGAGTCAGTAACTAGATCGGCTTACCGTACAAACAAAGAACCGATTTTTGGTGGCGCGGTGCAGCCGTGCCACCAAATTTGCTATTCAGGTAGATATTCTTCATCTGTGACTTGATCGGGCGTAAATGGGGATTCTACGGGAAAAGTGTGGCTTGGTAATCCTGTTTCGATCGCAGCAAGTTTTTTGGCATCTAGATAAACATCAGCAAACTCTTGCAAAAAATGTCTCTTGAGGCTAGGACTATTTTTGAAAGCTTTGCGGATTCTCTGGCGATGTTCAGCTAGGGTATATAGCCAACTATTAGAGCGTTTTTCGGGTTGGTATTTGTATTTGAGTAAATGCATGAGAATAACTTTTAAATTGCTCTCTAGTGCTTGTTTTTGACTACTACCCATGTCTTCAATTTCTTCGAGCAAATTTTCCAAGTCCAAATCCCTAAGGTTGCCTTGACGCAGCAATACCAATGCTTGCTCTATCCATAGACAAAAGTCCTCTTCATAGAGTTCATGATGGGATTTGATTTGCGTTTTGTCTGATGCGATCGCCATATTTAACCAGTTGAACGCTAGAGTAATCCTAGCATTAAGGCTTTTGAGTCGGTAAAGATGGCATCTAATGGTACATCCCAAGGATCATGGGGCAGATCATCTACATAAAACTCATCGAAAATAATTCCTACTTTCAATCCTGTGGAGTGAGGCAGCCAACGATCATAAAAGCCGCCGCCATAACCTAAACGATAGCCTTGTCGATCGCCAGCCACCGCAGGTATCAAAATTAGATCAATATTTGCTAAATCCATCAGTGGTAAATCGGGATGCGGCTCAAGGATATTAAAAGCTCCTAATTGCATCTGATTGGAGAAATCAGCGATCGCTACTTGATGCCACATCAAACCCTTTTCGATACAACGCGCAAATCCCCAATTCTTTTCAGGAAATCTTTGCCACAATGTACTCAAATCTGGTTCTTGCCGAAAACTGGTGAAGGCTAAGATATTTTGGGCTTGTTGGAATATTTGCCAATTGGAAAGGCGATCGCATAGTGCTAAGCTTTTTTGCTGCCAAACTTCATGGGGAATTTGGCGACGTTTAGTAAGTAAGTCTTTTCTGAGTTGTCTTTTAATTGGTTGCTTGTCTTGCTGAGCATCTGTAATCGATTCAATCACACTATCGTAAACCTGCATATAAACAAAAATTAGGGACGCAGAGCGCCCCACTAGTCTATGTAATACCTAAAATTGCTTTTTTGTAAGCAGGGCGATCGCTAATACGTTTAATGTAGGCATCAACAGCAGGATAGTCATCGTATGAGATTTTGAGCATCAAAATTGCATAGCCAAGGATTGTCCCCACGGCTACATCCGACACAGTGAAGTTGTCCCCAGTAATGTAGTTTTGATTTTCAAGAATCTTGTTTAAACCGCCGAGTAGTCGTGGAGATTCTTTTTCGCGAGTGTCTGCGCCAAATATACCTGGTCCAAGGGTCGCATTGGCAAACAATACCCATTGAGAAGCGATCGCTCTTTCTTCGAGGGTTTTCACCTGTTCATATTTATCGGCAAGGTATAGCAAAATCGCTCCAGATTCCCACAATTGGAAATCACCTTCAGTAATTGCAGGAACCTTTCCGAAGGGATTAATGGCTAAAAAGTCAGGTTGTAAGTGTTCACCTGCCTGCATATCGAGAAGTTGGAACTCATAAGGAGCTTGCAATTCTTCTAAATACCATTTCACGATTGAAGCACGACTTCTCGCACCACCATAAAGTTTGGTCATAGGTTTTCTCTAGTGATTGTAACTGGTCAGATTAATACTATCGATGCTATAAACACCTTAAATTCACCCGATAGTATAGCGGTTTTCAGATGAAAGCATACTCATTTGAAAACGCTCTAAATAATCCCTATAAGTTGCATTAGGGACTTGCTATTAATTTAAAGTACGTGTGTCTTCGACTCCGCTCAGCCAACGTGAGCTGAGCGAAGTTGAAGCTAGATAACTTTGGTGGGACATTTTTAAACGCAAGATCCTTATTCCTAACAAACAAAGGATTTATTGTAGGTAAGTGGTCAGCGCATCGCGCCGACTACTTACCTATTTAGCACTACTTAAATTGCGTAAGGGAGTTTCCTGCCCGTAGATAAACTTACGCTCTAAGTTATTGCAGATGAACCAAACGGCGATCGCTATGACCGCAGCCGCAGAACCTACAGCAATTGTCAAGAGGTTTGTAGATAGGAAATAACTAATTAATGGGGTGACTGTCCATGCGATCGCCGCAGTGATGATACTTGCGGTTTTGAGCGATCGCACAGTTCGTAAAGACTGACGACAACTGGCACATTTAGAAGTGTGAGAGTGATAACGCTCTAAAAGAACTTCTTTAGCAATCGGCGGAGTTAACCTCTGTCCTACAAAGGGATCAGCTTCATAGCGATTTACCCATTTGCGTAATTCTGAAACGTAAGTATCGGCAGATGTTGGTAAATAGAAAGCCTTGGCATAATTACCATCATTTTCGGGTTGAGCAAGTGCCTGTTCTAGATAACGCTCTTGATAATGTAGAAAGATTTGATCATCTTCAAGAATTCCATTCTGTCCGATATGGGAATACCAACGGGGCATGATGCTTATAAAAAATCGAGGAATTGCTGAATTGAATTGAAAAGGGAAGCGAGCAAACATCCGACATTCGCCTTTGCGTGTGGGAGTAGCATAGACCACTGTCATTGTTCTACCAAATTGTTTGGAAGTGAGGTCATGCCACATCAATGAAGGTGCAATAAAAGTCGTATCCTGTCTTCCTAATTTGCCACGGCGAGGACCTTCTGCCCATGTGCCATTAAAGCCATGTTTATGAGTTTCTAGAACTTCTAAAAACATTGGTGCAGCGTTAGCCCGATTACCGACAGACTTGTGATGGGTAAAGGGTAGATGACTAGCATCAAGGACATTTTCTAGAAGGGTAATTGCATCATAGGGAAGATCCCGAAAAGTACCAAATAGAGTCCATTTTTCTGGCTCAGCTTCAATAGGATCGACGATGGGGATTTTGACATTGGAGGCATTTTCAGGTTTGCCAGCGTAAATGAAGAGCATTCCCTGACGCTCGGCGGTAGGAAGTGATTTCACACAAGCGCGTTTTGATCTGTGGGCATCGCCATTTTCGGGCTGTTGAGGGATGCGATCGCAACTGCCATCACCCTTAAATGCCCAGCCATGATAGGGACATTCCAATAAGCCATCCTCAGCAATTCTACCTTCCGATAGAGGCACAAGGCGATGGGGACAGCGATCGTCAAAGGCTTTCCATGCTTGGCTATGACAATCCCACCAAATTACGAGATCGCGTTCTAGTAAGGTAAATTTGTTGGGTTTCTTCTTATCCAAATCTTCTAGATAAAAGACGGGATACCATACCTCTTGCCAATCAAAGCGCTCAGGATCTTGACCTCCCGCAGCCAAAGTTTGGGACTGTGAATTGTTAGCTGTGGTATTTCCAGAGTTAATTTCATCTCGCAGCAAGGTATTTGCAGTCATAGGTATAGCTAAACCTGTCAAATTGTAAAGTTATGTATAGTTTAGCCTGCGATCGCCAAAAGCAGTGTTTCACCGATGCAAGGAGCTAGGCTTTTTAATCGGGATGATGCATTTGTTACAAAAAAATGATAATCTTAATAAAAAGTTAAGTTTTGTTGCTCCCCCAAATCCTATGCTTCGTCTCGAACACATTCAGAAAATTTATCCCACTGGCGAAGTCCTCAAAGACGTTAACTGGGAAGTCAAAACTGGCGATCGCATTGGTTTAGTCGGTGTCAATGGTGCGGGGAAATCAACACAACTCAAGATTATTGCAGGGGAAATCGAACCAACCGCAGGGCAAATCGTGCGTCCTTCGAGTCTGAAAATTGCCTATCTTAGCCAAGAATTTGACATCGAAGAGACTCGTACCGTCAAACAAGAGATGTGGCAAGCATTTCAGGAAGTACGCGAAATTCAGAAGGAATTAGCGATTATTCATCATCACTTGGAAAACCTCAAGGATGGTGAGGACTATGAGCCGATTCTCAAAAAGATGGATCGTTACCAGCGTCAGTTTGAAGATCACAATGGCTATGAATTGGAAAGCCGTATCGATAAACTATTGCCAGAACTAGGTTTTAAAGCTGACGATGGCGATCGCTTGGTCAGTGAATATAGCGGTGGTTGGCAAATGCGGATGGGCTTAGGCAAAATTTTGCTGCAATCGCCAGACCTATTGCTATTGGACGAACCGACGAACCACTTGGACTTAGAAACCATTGAGTGGCTAGAAAAATACCTGCGATCGCTAAGTACACCGATGGTGATCGTCTCCCATGACCGTGAATTTCTAGATCGCCTCTGTACCTCAATTGTAGAAACTGAGCGTGGCGTATCCACCACCTATTTGGGCAATTACACCTCATACCTCAACCAAAAAGCTGAAGCCAAAGCTGCCCAGAGTGCTGCCTTTGAACGCCAACAAAAATATATCGAAAAGCAACAGGTATTCGTCGATCGCTTTAGGGCAAGTGCTACCCGTAGTACCCAAGCCAAGAGCCGCGAAAAGCAATTGGACAAAATCGAGCGCATCGAAGCTCCTGACAGTGATGTGCGGACTCTCAAGTTCCACTTCCCCCCAGCATCTCGCAGTGGGCGCGTCACCGTCGAAATTAAAGATCTCACCCATGCTTATGGGGATCAGATTCTATTCTTGGGCGCAGATCTAGAAATCGAAAGAGGCGATCGGGTTGCCTTCCTTGGTCCTAATGGCGCAGGCAAATCTACCCTACTCAAAATGGTTGTGGGCAAAGAACCCTACAACGAAGGCGAAATCAACCTTGGTCACAATGTCCTCATTGGCTATTTTGAGCAAAACCAAGCGGAAGCCCTCGACTTGCACAAAGACGTATTTCATACCATCCATGACGATTTTCCCAAAATGACCCATGAAGAAGTGCGTGGCGTATTGGGTAAATTCCTATTTAGTGGAGACACTGTATTTAAACTAGTACGCGATCTCAGTGGTGGTGAAAAAGCAAGACTTGCCCTTGCGAAAATGTTGCTTACTCCAGTCAATTTCCTGATCCTCGATGAGCCGACTAACCACCTTGATATCCCTGCTAAAGAGATGCTAGAAGCGGCTTTGCGTGAGTATGAGGGTACTGTAGCGGTGATCTCCCACGATCGCTATTTCATCTCCCAAGTTGCGAACAAGATTGTGGAAATTCGTGATGGCGATCTCGTCGTATATGCAGGTGACTATGCTTACTACCAAGAGAAAAAGGAAGAAGAGGAGCGAGAAGCTAAATACAAGGCGGAAATGGCAGCTAAAGCAGCTAAAGATGCCCTAAAAAAAGAAAAGGAGCGTGTAAAGCAAGCAGAAAAACGTCAAGAAAAGCAACTACAAAAGGCAAAAGCCAAGTAACAGGCCATTCTAAATAGGTAAGTATGGGCGGCGCAAAGCGCCGCCCATACTTACCAAAATAAATCCTTTCCTTATATGCTTCCTGTAGTTAGTCTGAACTACCCAAAGCTAGAAGCTGTAATTTTATGTAGTTATAGTGCAAATAGTTTTTACTTCAGTAATATAACGGCATAAAATTAAACTAAGGGTTTTCTGATGAACGAAAGAGACGCAGTCGTTCTTTTAGATATAAGCACAATTCCTATGTTGGATCACTTTGCTAGGAAACGCAAACTGATGGAACGTTATTCCCAAGGAGAAAGAAACTTTGAGGGAATGGATTTGATGGGATTAGATTTAAGCAAGGTTGACCTGAGTAATGCAATTTTACGCAATACCAATCTGGTTTTTGCAAATCTATGGGAAGCAACTCTTTGTAACGTTGATCTATCAGGTGCGAACTTATCAGATGCTGATCTATGTGGTGCTTCGCTCTTAGACGCAAACCTTAATAATGCCAATATCACACGTACTAACTTTAGTTATGCTGCCTTGAGTGGGACTAGTTTTGCTAATGTGAGCTTAGATGGCGCAAATTTACAGACCTCTATTTTAAACTGTACTAATCTGCGTAGCATGAGTTTTGTAAGAGCCAATCTGCAAAAAGCTTATCTTCTAGAAGCCAATCTTTCTAAATCAGATTTGAGTTACGCTAACTTGCATCATGCTTTTTTGTTTAGAGCCAATTTAAGTCGTGCGAATTTACAGCACGCTAATCTCAGTGAAGCAGATTTGAGTGAAGCCAGTCTCCACGGAGCAAATTTAAAAGGAGCAAATTTAAGTGAAGTAGATTTGCGTGAAGCTGATCTTGATCGCATTGACTTTAGTGAGATCAATCTGCGTCTGGCTAATTTGAGTGGATTAAACTTGAGTAATGTTAATTTCAGTGGTAGCAATTTAAGTAAAGCAATTTTACGCGGAACGATTTTACGTGGGGCTTGTTTCAATGCCGCTAATCTATGGAATGCGGATTTAACTAATGCAGATTTGACTAATGCAGATTTAACTAATGCAGATTTATATGGTGCTAACTTTGATGGTGCTAATTTAAAATATGCAGTTTTAGATGTAGGTTGGAAAAATGGTGTCAAGATTTGCCAGACGACTTTGCCAGACGGACATGTCTCAATGCGAACCTGTCAATCTTAGATTACAGTGCCTTGAGCTGACTTGAAATACAGAGAAATTTTTGAAAGCGTGGCAAAGCAGCGCTTTCAAAAATTTCTCTGTATTTCTTCAAGCTTCAACAGTCTGTAACAGTGATTGCTATATTTAGAGACAATGAAAGAACTGTTTAGTTTTCACGATCCCAATTTATTGCGAATGGCATTAACCCATCGCTCCTATGTCCATGAAAATCCGAGTGTAGGTGAGGATAACGAACGTCTAGAATTTTTGGGGGATGCTATTTTAAATTTTCTAAGTGGTTCCTACCTCTATCGTCAACATCCTGAATTAGGTGAAGATGAGTTGACCCGTCGGCGTGCGGCTCTGGTGGACGAAAAGCAATTAGCTAATTTTGCGATCGCCCTAGAATTAGACACGCAAATTTTGCTAGGCAAAGGGGCACTACGTGATGGGGGCAATAAAAGTGATAACCTTCTAAGCTGTGCCTTTGAAGCGATGATTGGCGCTTTATATCTAGATCGTAATTGTGATGTGGAGTTAGTTCGACCTGCGGTAGAGGCACTGTTTACATCAGTCCCACCTGAGTTGGTAAATACTCGTTCTGATCTGGATGCGAAGAATCGACTACAGGAATGGGTGCAGTCCTATATTGGTCACACCTTACCGCGCTATATCACCGAAAAAGTAGGTGGAACTGATCATACGCCCGAATTTGCGTCTAAAGTATATGTTGGAGATCGCTTATATGGTCAGAGTCTGCGAAATTTTTCTAGCAAAAAAGAAGCAGAACGTGCCGCCGCGCTTGACGCATTAGAACAAATAGAGAGAATGTTATGAGCCAATATTTCCATTGCGTGACAATATTGGCAAGGAAAAAGTTATGGCAGAAGATTGGTTGATTATTGGCAAAATTGTTTCACCGCAAGGACTCAAGGGTGAGGTAAGAGTTTTATCCTATTCTGATTTTCCTGAGCGCTTTGAAACTGCTGGCAAGCGTTGGATTGCACCGTCAGAGAAAGTAGAACCCCAAGAAGTAAAAATGTTATCTGGTCGTGAATTGGCTGGTAAAAAGAATCTATTTGTGGTGCGTCTTGAAGGAATTAACGATTGCGATCAAGCTGAGGCTCTGCGTAACTATGTAATGATGATCCCCACTAGCGATCGCCCTTACTTAGAACATAACGAATACATGATCGCTGATTTGGTAGGTTGCAATGTTTACCATCAACCGACAGGTAAGCTCTTGGGTGAAGTGATTAGTATTATTGCCGCAGGTAACGATCTGCTAGAAGTTCGTAATCCTGACAATGAAGAAATCGAATTAATTCCTTTTGTCGAAGCGATCGTTCCCTTTGTAGATATCCATCAAAAAAGAATTGAAGTTACTCCTCCTCGTGGACTCATCGATAAGTGGCTAAATGCTGCCTCTTAAGTTTACGGTATGATTGAAAAGTATAGCTATGTAATGCTTTCTAATTAATAGAGCAAATAATCATGATTCCAGAATCGGGCGAAGGTTTTAAATCGGGCTTTGTTGCATTAGTCGGGCGACCTAATGTGGGTAAATCGACATTACTTAATGCTCTCATTGGTCAAAAAATTGCGATTACTTCGCCTGTTGCCCAAACGACTCGCAATCGTTTACGCGGAATCCTGACATTACCCACAGCGCAAATCGTACTAGTAGATACGCCCGGAATTCATAAGCCGCATCATTTGCTAGGTCAAACCATCGTCAAAAATGCCATTGGAGCGATCTCTTCCGTTGATGCTACGGTTTTAGTAGTTGATGGTAGCGATCGCATGGGAACTGGTGATCGCTTTGTTGCTGAAAACATCTTGCAGAGCAAGGTTCCTGCCATTCTTGGTGTCAATAAAATTGACATGTTAGAGAATTCTACTGCGAGTGAAATCTTGGCAAGCTATGAGAGCTTTGCCACCGAGCATGGTTGGCAAGTTGCCAAGTTTTCGTCAGTGACAGGAGAGGGATTAGAAGTATTGCAAGCCATGATGTGCGATCGCTTACCAGAAGGTCCCTACTACTATCCACCAGATTTAGTTACCGATCAGCCTGAACGGTTCATTATGGGCGAATTAATTCGTGAACAGATTCTTTTACTAACTCGCGAAGAAGTTCCCCATTCCGTTGCCGTCAGCATTGATCAAGTTGATGAACAGCCTAAAATTACTAGAGTCATGGCGACTGTCCATGTTGAACGTGATTCACAAAAGGGAATTTTGATTGGCAAGAAAGGACAAATGCTGAAGGAGATTGGTACTCAAGCCAGACAGCAAATGCAGAAATTAATTATGGGTTCTGTCCACTTAGAGATCTTTGTCAAAGTTCAGCCTAAATGGCGCTCATCGCGATTCCAACTATCGGATCTGGGATATCGTGTGGAATAAAGTGCGAATTCCTATTTAAAATTCATTGCCATAGTAAATTCTGACTCCCCACATTCCGACAAGAAGGATGAGTAGAGCAATATCACGGGGAAGTAGTCTTAGCGGATTCCACACGACAAGGTGAGTGTTGGGACTTGTAAAACCACGTACCTGCATAGCACTGGCAGTTTGCTCAGCACGGATGAATAGATTGTCAATCAGGCGTTCCGCAAGGATTAGCCAAATTTGAGTGGTACGTTTAAACCCTAATCTTTTCCAATTAATGGAACGGGTACGCATTGCCCTAGCGAGGTTCTGTACTTCTTCTAAAACGAGGGGGACAAAACGTAAGGCAAGGGTGAGCGTGAGTACTACTTCAACAACAGGGATTTTGAAGAATTTTAAGGGTGAAAATATAGAAGCGATCGCTGCTGTAATTTCTTCGGGAGCCGTAACCAAAAGAAATAGCGTTGGTGCATAGAGATAGGTAAAAATCAATGTACAGACCCGCACACCTAACTCACGGGATCTGCGAGTAATAGTGATACTACCTGCTTTCCAGAGTACATAGTTATAGGAAGTTGGTTGTGGTAATTTGAGGGTTAAGGGCGAGGTAATACTCGGTTTATCATTACTAACATTCACTTCAGGAATGGGGCGGCGTGGCTGCACTGTGGCATTGAATCCATCGGGGGAAATCGTGGCGATCGCAAGGGTCATAAAAGCCAGTAACAGCAAAATCCCCATCTGCTGTTTCCATACGCGCATGGGAATTTTGGAAGCAAGGGTGAGCAGGATCAGTAAAACAGCGATCGCGATCCTCCAAAACTCATTAGCTTGAATTGGTGTTAATAAAAATGTTAGTAACCCAAACAGTTTAATGCGTGGATCAAGCCGATGTAGCCATGTGATGGGCTGTTCGAGGTAAAGTCCGATAGGAAGCGATCGCAGTATATCCACTATATTCTGATATTTTTCGAGGATTTTGTTCGTGCAATTTACAATATACCAATTAAGAGCAACAGCACTTCCTATAGCAAGCCTAAATGGTTTGTGGAAGCGCACTCCTTCAGGGTGCGCTTCCACAAACCCAAAAATCTACCAATTCGTGTACATACCCTCTAAACAATTAGCTTAGGCTGAGTTAATAAGGGACTTGCTATTAATTAAAGTACCTGTGGCTTCGACTCCGCTCAGCCAACGTTAGCTGAGCGAAGTCGAAGCTAGATAAATGTGGTGGGACATTTTTTATCCGCAAGGCTTAATGCCTTTTTGAGGGTTAGAGTTTGCTAGGTGCGCTCGAATCAACTACTCTAATTCTTCCCGACTGAATTGCGGCAAATACTGAATTAATTTGATAAAGTTCCTGCTCGTTGAGTCCGATATTCTCAAATAAGCTATTGTAAATTGCCTTACTAAAATATAGATAGCTTTTACGATTAATGATTCCTGACTGCATAATCCGCAGTACAACCTCATCAATAGTAATTGTATTCGTGGATCTCCCACGGGTAGTATTTTCAGGTAAGTTAAATCCAGTAATCTGATCGCTCGTATTCACAGATGTCGCTTTTGGAGCATCATTAGGTTTGTTAAAGTTAGGTGGTGTTGATGGTGTTGTTCTACTGGATAAACACCGATTAACTGCGGACTTCAGCATTTCAGGATCGAAGGGCTTAGTCAAATAATCATCTGCGCCGATTTCCATGCACTGCATCACACTATCCATTTCTTCAAGAGCAGAAATGATGATGACAGGAATATTTCGTAACCTTGGGTCTTTTTTTAAATATTTTAGTACTGCATATCCATCGATCTCAGGCATCATGATATCTAGAAGAATCAAGTCATAGCGATTTGCCTGAATCATCGATAAAGCCGCACGACCATCTACTGCCATTGATAGATTAAAATCCTTTCTATGTAAGCGCCTTGCCAACATATCTCGATTTATTTCATTATCATCAACAATTAATATTTGGAAGTTTTGCATTGCCATGTTGCTACCCTTACTTACGAATTGTGAGACCATAACTTAACGCGATTTCGCCCTTCTCTTTTAGCTTCATATAGAGCGAGGTCAGCTTCTTTGATTAATTGCTGGGAAGTTGTCAGTTCGGCAGAAGGGTTAATTGTTGAGATTCCTAGGCTGGCGGTAACGTAGGAATTAATCTGTGAAGATATATGAATAACATGAAGATTTTCTATCGCAAAGCGAATTTGTTCTGCACAAAAGCTTGCCCCCTTCAAATCTGTATCTGGTAAAATTACCGCAAATTCTTCACCTCCATATCTTGCTAATGTATCTCTTGGCCGTTTAATAACTCGCGATGCGGCGATCGCTACTTGGCATAGACAGTCATCCCCAGCAAGATGCCCATAGGTATCATTGTATTTCTTAAAATAGTCTATATCAAATAGGATGAGGGATAGAAATTTATGTTCTCTTTTCGCTGCATTCCATTCCCTTTCTAAAACTTTGTCGAAATAGCGACGATTAGCAATTCCTGTTAAGCCATCACGGTGAGATAGCGCTTCTAATTCATTTTTGATAATTTCTAGCTCATAATATGCGACTGCAAGTTCTTTGTAAGCCGCCTCAAGTTTTTGCTTATTTAAAAATTCGCGATCGTGTAACATTTTCTTCTCAAGGCAGGCTCTAACTCTAGCTTTGAGAAGGACACGATCATAGGGTTTGATTAAATAATCTTCGGCTCCCTTTTGAATGCAGGTAAGCATCATCTCTTTTTCGTCTAATGCTGAGATGATAATTACAGGAATAATTTGCCATTCTTGGTGAGATTTGAGATGGTTTAGCATTTCTAATCCATTCATCACTGGCATCATCATATCCAGCAAAATTAAGTCAATTGATTGTGATGCGACGATTTCCAGACCTCTTTTGCCACTATCAGCCAAAATAATGTTGGTATATCCTAAATTTTTTAAATGGCGATAGAGAAGCTCTCGATTCATCTGAGCATCGTCAACAATGAGTAAGCTAGATTCACTAATTTCTGGCATACTTTTCCAACAATCTCTCAATTTTTTCTAATAATCTTGCAAATTCAATTGGCTTAGTGTCGTAATCATCACAACCCGCCTCAATCCCTCTTTCGCGATCGCCTACCATCGCATGAGCCGAACAACCAATAATCGGAATATTGCTAGTTGCATCTATTTGTTTTAAGCGTTTGGTCGCTTCCCATCCATCTAAAATTGGTAAGCTCATATCCATCACGATTAAGTCAGGGAGTTCTAACTCGGCTGTGGTTATGCCCGTAGCTCCATCGACTGCTATGACAACTTCAAATCCCCTACGCCTCAATCTTCGCGATAACATATCGCGATTCATTTCATTATCTTCAACCAGTAGAATTTTTGCCATATCGATTTAGGTCGTCCTAGTTGTATGCCCCTAGCAAATTAAGTTCTACGGATTACTCCCCCTGTAGTATTGATTATAGATACTTTGCACTTTCTTAAACACTAGATCAATTTACAAAAAAACTACAAAGCAAGACTTTTGTAAATTTACCTATACTACACAAAAAACTAAATATGCTGTAAATGAAAATTTAAATCTTCATTTAGTAATTTACACAGTAGATGTAATACCTTAACCATAGTTTCAATATTACCCTGATCTTTTCTAGAAAATTACAATGATTCAGATATAAGTAGGACTTACGCAAGTCTAGCGAGTTGAAAAGATTTTAAGTAAGTTTGTGTGCGTGAATTCATGCTCAAATCTACTCACTTCAATAGCATTCCTAAATCATTTGTAGATTTTTGGTTTTGTGGAATCGCACCCCAAAAGAGTGCGATTCCACAAAACATTTAGGATTGCTATATGCTTATTTGAAAACTAAGTAATCAAACCTATTAAGATGTTTGAGATTTTATTTTGCCGTAGGCAAAAAAGAAGTTGGCTATGATTCAGTTTGTTCGCCAATTAATGCAAAAAGGCAAGAAAGACTTGGTATGCCAAGTCTTTCTTAATTTAGGCTATTTGCCCATGCCTAGTTGTTGTGCTTTTTGGTAAACCTTTCCTTCGGTCAAAAGTGATGGTGCAATGACCACTTCCACTTGTTGCATTTCACGAATATTAGCTGCACCTAAAGTTCCCATACTAGTTTTGAGTGCACCTAAGAGGTTGTGTGTACCGTCGTCAAGCCCCGCAGGCCCGCGTAAAATTTGCTCTAGGGAACCTGTTGTCCCCACCTTGATGCGAGTACCACGTGGCAATACAGGGCTAGGTGTTGCCATACCCCAGTGAAAGCCTCGTCCGGGAGCTTCAGATGCTCTCGCGAAGGGGGAACCAATCATCACAGCATCAGCACCACAGGCGATCGATTTACAAATATCTCCCCCCGTAATCAGGCCACCATCGGCAATGATGGGCACATACTTGCCAGTTTCTTTGAAAAAGTCTTCACGGGCAGCAGCACAGTCAGCGACGGCTGTGGCTTGAGGAACCCCAACACCAAGTACACCTCTAGATGTGCAGGCAGCACCAGGACCAATGCCCACAAGTACACCAGCGGCTCCTGCTCTCAACAATTCTAAAGTGACATCGTAGGTAACACAGTTGCCCATGAGTACTGGAATTGGCATTTCTTGGCAGAATTTGGCAAGATCGAGAGAAACCAATCCTTCCGCCGCAATGTGAGTGGTAGATACTACTGTGGATTGCAAGAAAAATAAGTCACAACCTGCTTCGGCGGCGATTAACCCATATTTGAAGGCATTAACAGGGATGCTGCTGGCGCAAGCAATACCGCCCTTCTCTTTGATTTCGCGGATACGTTTTTGGATGAGTTCGGGTTTAACTGGCTCAGCATAAAGCTGTTGCATAAGTGAGACAAACTCGGTAACGCCCACGGATGCAATTTTTTCTAGGATTGGCTTGGGATCGTCATAGCGGGTTTGGATACCATCAAGGTTAATTACACCTAATGCTCCTAGCTCAGAAAGTCTTACAGCCGCATCGACATCGACAACGCCATCCATAGCGCTGGCAATAATCGGAATTTCTCGACGAATTCCCCCAACTTCCCAGAATGTATCGGCAACGTTGGGATCGAGGGTTCTTCCTCCTGGTACTAGTGCAATTTCGTCGATGCCATAGGCTCTGCGTGCAGTTTTACCGCGCCCAATTTGAATGTCCACTGTTTGTACTCTCTTCTCTAGAATTTAAGTTTAGGTTAGTGCTGATTGTAACTACATGGCACGAAGTGACACACAGTTACAAATTCACCATTTGCCAAGGTTGACGTAAGAATCTCGTGTTCAAGATTTACGCGAAGGGTTGATGTTTTAAGCAGCGATCGCTTGGTAATTGCCACTAAAGTTGTACTTAGTGTTACAGAAAATCTTAATACTTTCTTAAGATACTGTTGCTTATTGACTAATGATAGCTAATTAGTGCTATGGAAGGTTATTTTTTAAGAGAAGTGCTAATATCCCATCTTAATAAAATAACAAATCTCACCGATGGCTGAATTTTTTAATACCTATGGTTTTTTGATTGTATCGGCAATTTTTGGGGCAATCCTAGGGATTTCCGTTTATCTACCATTAATGGCAGGTCAGTTATCGCTAGCAACATCAGGTTTTTATGCCTTGGGTGGATATATCGCCGCGATCGCCTCTACTAAGATTTTAACTACGACCACAGGAACTGTAACAATTTGGTGGCTATTACTCGAAATGTTGCTGGCTGGTGTCGTATCAGGAATATTGGCGATAATTTTGGGGATTCCTGTATTACGTTTACGGGGAATTTATCTAGCGATCGCCACTATTGCCTTTGTAGAAATTTTGCGAGTGGTATCTCTAAACTTGGAGATCACTGGTGGTGCGATCGGTATTTTTGGTATTCCTCAGCCATTTCAATCACCTTTGGAGTATTTATGGATTGCGTTGCCATTGCTAGGCTTAAGTATGGCATTTATGTATCGCCTAGAAAAAATTCGCGTTGGACGAGCCCTAATTGCCATTCGGGAAGATGAACTTGCTGCGGATTCTATGGGGATCAATCCTACTTATTACAAAGTTTTAGCCTTTACCCTTGCAGCGATTTTGGCAGGTATGGTTGGAGCCGTGAGCGCCCATTTCTTAAATACATGGAATGCTCGTCAGGGAACTTTTGATGCCAGTATTATCTTCTTAGCTTTTGTATTAATTGGTGGTTCGCGGACATTCTGGGGACCCGTGATTGGTGGCATTGTGCTGACCGCTTTGCCTGAAGCTTTACGAGGTATCGCGAGTACTGGTGTTCCTGTATGGCTAGGACAATTTCTCAAGGATGGACGTTTAATCATTTTTGGGATATTGATTGTGGTTGGTACAATTTTTTATCCTAAAGGAATCATTACACCCGAATTTTTAGTCTGGTGTAAAAAGGCTACTCAAAAAATATTTGTCAAAGATAAACCTAAAGATAGACAAGGGGCTTAAATTCCTCGTCTCTGCGATATAGAGTCAATATGTCACCACGAGAAATAGATAATCGCCGATCTCTAACAATCTTTGGCTCCTTTGCATTATTGGTGAGTCTATTGGGATATGAGATCGCAACACCTCAGATATTCCACAATTTGCCCTGTGTGGTTAATTGTGAAGCAAGTGCCGTTAATGAATTGCTCAATAAAGATAAAGCGATCTCTAGTTTGATTAATCTCAAACAACTTGATAAAAAGGCAATCTCCCTTGTGATCGAAAAATCTAAATATAAGCTCACGGTTTATTATCAAAAAAAGCCGATTAAATCCTATGCGATCGTTTTGGGAGCAAATCCTAAGGATGATAAAGTCCGCCAAGGCGATAAGCGCACTCCTGAAGGCATCTTTCATGTACAGGAACTGTACTACCATTCCGAATGGTCGAAGTTCATTTTGCTAGACTATCCCAATCAAGAATCATGGCGCAAATTCTCTCAGGCAAAAGCTAGAGGTGAAGTAAAAGCTAATGATGATATTGGAGGTGAGATAGGTATTCATGGGGTTGAGAAGGGCAAAGATTGGCTCATTGATCGCAAAATTAACTGGACTTGGGGTTGTATATCTTTAAGGAATAAAGATGTTGATGAAATTTATCCCCTATTACAACGTGGAACAACTATTGAAATTTTGCATTAGAAGAAAGAGAGAGCCACTAAGTGGCTCTCTCTTTCTTATCTGAATACCGTATATTTAGTTTTTTTAAGTAGTTAGGCAGAAATAAATATAAAACTTTCGATGGGATAACCACCTAAAGAACTGTGAGCTCCGATACCAGCGATGATAGCAAGAGCTAAATCATACTCATTGTCAAATATCTGACCCGCAATTTCATAGGTTTTCAGTTGGAGCCACTCGGACTCAATCAGATTCATTTCCGAACAATAGGTAGGCAAAAAGAAAAAGTATACCTGCCAACGAGTCCATTGTTGCTGAGATAACAGACTGGTATGTAGAGAGCCATTGTCTTTGATTTCTAAAGTAATTCGACCAGTCTGAGCTAAGGCATGAGCCGTTTTCTGAGCAACCCAATCCATCACTTTAATGTAACTCTGACTATTGAATCCACCTTGAGCTAGAGCATACTCGAATCCTTTGTCTGGTTGCCATAGTCCGAGAATACTAACGCGCTTTCTATTTTTTTTCAGGGGTTGCTCCATCCGCTTTTGTTGACCTATTTGGCTGTAACTATAACTACTAACAGCACTTTCCAGACACCAACCTGCTTCATCCAAATACTTTAACTCGATTTCCCCTGCTTCAGCAGCTCGTATCAACATCTGTAAGTAAGCTTGTTTCAGGTTTTTTTACAGAATCTTGTTTTCCTCTATGATTTGCTCTTGTTCATTTCCACTGATAATTTTTTTAGGATTCGCCTTAATCGGTCACTACTCAAATCAATCCCTCGCTCTTCCTTGAGTTTATGCGCTAATTGCTTACTGTTGTACGTACTTGGGTCGTTCTCTAAACAATAAATTAAGTATGCCATGTCGATGTCTTGCCATTTTGCTTTTGCTCCTCTTCCCTTGATTCCAGATAACCCTGCTATACCTCCTGCTTGCCAACTCTCAACGTTGTACTCACTCTATGCTCATGGCACTTGAATATTTCTGCTATCTTTGGTGCGTTCCATCCTTGGGCATTCATTCTCACTATATGCGCTCGGTCGCGAGTCCTCTGTGGTAAATTTTCTGCTTCACTCATCTCGCTTAAGGTAACTTCTTGCTCTGCTGTGAGTATTATTCTTATTGGCGCTGGCATTGTATTGTTTGTAGGTATCTCATCTTATATTTAATTCTGCCTACCTACTTATCTAAAAATAATTTATATGACTCACTTAACTGACCCGATCACACTTCCCAACAATTTAGAAGATACGACTGAACAAGCGATCGCTGCTACATATCAAGCGATCGCTGACGGTGCTACCCGTATCCTCGTAGATTTGCGCTTTCCTGAACTCAAATCTATGCCGATCGCCTATGAATTTGCCCGTAGTTTTAATGAGCGCTATGACAACGCATGGCAAGCAATTTTTTCCGATGCAGGGGCAGCCGCATTAGCAAAACGGGAATGGGCAGATCTCGATGTGTCAGTGCGTGGAGTCAATGAAGGTCGTAGAGCTGTTCGCGAAGAAGACAAAGCCTTTTTGTTGGTGGAGCCAAGCTCCGTTGAAGTCGATCAGGTTGAGAAATTGGTGCAACTAGCAGGCGATCGCCCCTTTGTGATGCTCAATCCTCGTCTTGAAAATAGTGAGGTGGGTTTGGGACTTTCCGCAAGACGACTACGCGATCGCTTTTTAAGTACTTTCGAGACTGCCTACTACATCAAACCTCTAGAGCTTGGCGCATTATGGCGTTGCTATCCGCAAACATGGCAGGTGTGGGTGAATACTGAAGAGGGAATGCAATTTCTTTCAGAAGTAGAACAGCGTCCTTCTAGTGACGATATTGACCGCCTCTTCCGTCAGAAAACTGGACAGAAGACGGGTTCTTTTTTAGGACGTTTACAAGAGTTATTTAGTGCTTTAGGCAGATAAATACTAAAAAAGGATGGGCAGCGCTTCGCGCTGCCCATCCTTAAACTAAGAGGAGGCGCTATGTGCCTCCTCTTTTATGCAAGACTAGCTGAATTGGAAGATCGTAGGAGTTGAACCTGCGAGAATATTGTCGTTAATATTGCTAGACGTAAATCCGTTGACTCCATTCAAAGTTAGTAATAGAGAACCACTGCCAAAGTTATTGTTGCCAGCAATACCATCGCCTAAGCGGAACTGAGTGTTTCCATTGACAGTACGCACATCAATGGCAGCAATACCATTGAATTGGAGCAGATCGCCGCCAATGCCGCGAGTGAATTGATTAACCACATCGCTATCGTCACCAAGGTTATAGACGACCCTATCGGTAGCGCCATCATTGAGACCGAGGAACAATGTGTCATTGCCAAAGCCACCAACGAGGATATCTGCGCCCAACCCACCAGTTAGAGAATCATTACCAAATCCACCACTGAGAGTATTGTTGCCATCATTGCCTGTAATAACGTTATTGCCGCTATTGCCAGTACCATCGATGTTTGCGCTACCCGTTAGAGTCAAGTTCTCAAGGTTTTCGCCGAGAGTCCATGAAACGCTTGATTTTACCAAGTCAGTACCTTGGTTTAATGCTTCCGTAATTGAATCACCCAAGTTATCGACAATGTAAGTGTCATTACCCAGACCTCCACTGAGGGAATCTGCTCCAATACCACCATCGAGGATATTATTGCCGCTGTTACCGATAATGATGTTGTTCAGGTCATTACCCGTACCATTGATTGAGCTATTACCTGTCAGCATCAGGTTTTCCACATTGGCTTCCAAGGTGCGAGTGACTCTTGAAAGAACTGTGTCGATTCCTTCATTCGCCAACTCAGTAACTACATCATTCGTGTTATCGACGATATACGTATCATTGCCAGCACCACCCACAAGCGAGTCAGCATTACTGCCCCCATCAAGGATGTTGTTACCAGTATTGCCCACGATCGCATTTTTGAGGCTGTTACCAGTGCCGTTGATATCACCATTACCAATGAGGGTGAGATTCTCAAGGTTGTTACCCAATGTCCAGCTAATGCTAGAACGGACAGTATCGATACCAGAGGAATCTGTAATGGTGTCATTGATGTTGTCAACAATGTAGGTGTCGTCACCTGTACCACCTGTCAGGCTGTCAGCACCTAAACCACCATCGAGAGTATCGTTACCAGCACCACCACTGAGAATATTGTTGGCATTATTACCAATGATGATGTTGTCCAGCCCGTTGCCAGTTCCTGAAATAGCGCTACCTGTCAGGGTCAAGTTTTCGAGATTGTTACCCAAAGTCCAATTGATGCTGGATTGAACGGTATCAATACCTTCGTCTGCTAGCTCAGTGACAAGGTCGCCTGCGTTATCCACAACATAACGGTCGTCACCCAAGCCACCTTTGAGATTGTCAATACCCGCTCCACCATCGAGAAGATCGTTACCAAATCCCCCAAAGATTTCATCGGCTTGACTGCTACCTGTAGCATTGAGACTGCCAAGGAAGTTAGAGAAGTCAAAGCGCTCGAAATTGTTAATGGTAGTTCCACTGAGTCCTGCAAGCCCTGTGAGTAAATTGGCTCCATTGTCAGTGATATTTAGTGAGAGGTTATCCGAGGCATTGCCACCGAAAACTACCAGCCGATCGCTACCAGTACCACCATCAAAAATATCGTTTTGTTGGAGATTGAAGATATCGGCAATGACGCGATCATTACCCGCACCGAGTAGGAATTCATCGGGATAAGGTGTTGCCGCAAAGGTATTGTCGCCACTTGTACCGATCTGGGTGTTGTAGATGTTGAGCGCGATCGCTTTGCTGTCAGTTAAGGAACCACCGCTTCCAGTATTGCCGAGGTCATTAACAGTGAGGTTAAACGTATCTGCTCCAAGTCCAAAGACATTAGGATTGCCCTTGTAGGAGAGAGTTGCTAAGGCAGCATTGATATTGGCGATCGTGCCACTAAAGGTAATGTTGCTGCCACTGGTCGCACCCGTTAGTCCCGTAGTAGTACCTAAAGTGAGTACACCCTTACCTGCTGACAAGGTAACTTGAACTGGGGCATTAAGTGTTTCACCCGCATCGATATCGCTAATGCTAATACCAGTAATTGGTTGACTGATATTGCCACTGATCTTGCGGGTAAGCGATCCAGCCGTGAGGACTGGAGCATCATTTACCGCCGCGATCGCAAGGGTTTGGGTTGCGGCGACTGAGCCTCCTTTGCCATCAATGACGTTGTAGCTCAAATTAACCGTGCCATTGAAGTTGGCATTGGGTGTGAAACTGTAGGTGCGATCGCGATTGTCGATTAAAGTGCCATTGGTAGCAGTTAGCCCAGATACGGAGAGAACATCGTTGTTTGCGTCAGTAAATCCAGCGAGCAAGTCTGCGGCGGCGATCTTGTAAATTGTGTCCTCTTTTCCAGCCGTAAGGATTGTAGGAGTGCCTGTCAGAACTGGGGCGCTATTGACATCATCATTGACAATCGTCAAAACCGCCTTGGGTTGATTGATTCCGATTAATGTTCCTGAACTAGGATTTTTGAGACTCAAGTTGATGGTTTCATTACCTTCAGGATTGGTATCTCCCACAATTGGAATCTGCACATCCTTAAAGGTTTCACCAGCAGCAAAGGTTACGGTAATGGGCTTGTTGTTGTAGTCCAACAAAGAAGCCTTGTAGGTATCGGGATTGAAGAAAGCAAGAAGCTGACCACCTTCCACGAGTTCTCCTGGGATACTGTAGTGAGCCTGAACATCGAGCAAGAACCAACCTGCACCAAGAATATCTTGAGCATCGATAATGCCAGAAGATTCTTCGTCTTGGGTTAAGAAATTCGCTGAGCCAGAAACGAATCGACTGGGATCGTGCTGAGCAATTTGTGTAAGTTTATCCGTGGCGATATCGTACTGCCAGATTTTGCCAATAGCAGCTTGGTTGCCGATATCCTCTTGGAGCAGAATATGCCCGTAGCGATCGATGGTGAAGTTGTCAAACATTCTCTGACCTTCCGTACCATCAAGCACCATTTCCACGGTTCCACCTGCCTCAGGATTAGTCGGATCGTCAAAGCGCAATCTCCAAAGACGGCTGGGACCTGTAAAACTGTTGGTAGTAGTGAAGTAAAAATCTCTTGGGCTAGAAGGATCCCATGCGCCATCTTCAGGTCGCAAGAAACTAGTGACTCCTGCGGCTTCACTCGCAGCATCTAAGGTAGCCCCAGTAGTATTTTGCACAGAACCCAAATCTACGAGACTGAAGCGGTTTCCAGCCGCCAAAGTGGTAGTGTTGGCTTCATCTACTAGACCATCGACTTTAATGCCAAATAGCTTACCGTTAGTTAGACCAGCTTTTTCAATTTCAGTACCCGTATTGGTCTTAGTACCGACATAGAAGTAAACCTGACCGTTCGTGCCATCATCCATTCCTCCAATGACTGTTTTGTCGCTTGCAGTGGGACTAGCCACTGCATTTTCATGACTAAACTTTCCAAGTGATGGTAACTCATAAGATGTCCCTGCATTTAAACCAGTAGCAATATGTCCAACAGCACGACCTTCAACCCCACTTTCCTCACCATTCAAATAGATTCGTTCAGTAGTTCCTAAACCTGTAGCACTATTGTAGAAGGCAGAAACTGGAGCGAGATCGGCTGAACAAAAACGACTAAATGCGGCTAAGGGAGACGGATTGGCAGCATTGTATGTGGTATATCCAGAGCCATTCCAGATATTCATATTCTGGGTGAGGTCGCTACCACTCACAACGGATAGGTCGGACTTATTGATAATCCATTTGGATACAAAAGCACCCTTAGAGCCATTTGCCCGAACAATACCACTCGTATTTCCCAGCTCATGGTTCATTAGAAGCGTGAAAGTTCCATCACCATTGTCAAAGGAACCCAGACCATCGGGAATACCAACCATCTTATAGCCACCGATGCTATCGCCTACCGTCAGGATTGAGGTGAAGCTAACACCTGCTGCCGTGGGAACTAAATAGGGAGTTGCAGAGCTGCTAGCACCTTGGGTTTGAGCAAAAGTTGGCGGAATCACGCTGCCCGTTGCCGTACCGTCATTCAATTGCAGTTCTACAGTACTTGTTCCCGATACATCCCCTGTTCTAGTGATGCGAACGGTTGCCGTTGTAGAACCATTGCCTTCGGTAACTGTGTAGTTAGCGCCACTGAAGTCGATCGCTGAAACAGGTAAGGTTTTGCTGACCTCCAGAATTCCCAGTTTTTCAGGGGTTGCCGTTCCTGCAACGTTAAAGTCGTTGTCATTAATGAGAGCAAGTTGGTTAGGAGCAATCAACGCCAGACCTTCGAGCTTTTCGACACCTGTGTAGCCATACTGAGCAGCATTGGCAATTAGGCTCTTGGAGACTACATTAATACCTGCGCTGGCGAGTTCGGCAGAAGTGAGTTGCTCGATCGCAGTTTTACCAGTGGGGAAGGTAAAGTTGGCATTGTAGATATTGGTTGCCGCACTCAAATCAATTTGATAAATCAATTTGTTAGATGCAGAAGTGGCAAGATCATCGCGTTCGACCACAGCGAATTTGCCATTACCAAGGGAAACAGCATCACCGAGTTTGTCGGTTTTGGCATTACCACTTGCAGAAATACTGTCTAAAAGATAGATATATTCGCCAGTAACAGCTTTAGAAGCAATATCGAATTCCAAAATGCGGAGATTGCGCGAGTTTCTGGAAGTCGTATCGCCAGCATTATCAGGATTATCGATCGCACTCTGAATGAAGGCATAGAGTTTATTACCCTCTAGGGCAATAGCTTCAAAACCTCGGTTATTGCGGCGTTGGGCATAGACTGCGGGTAATGCTTCTGTACCAAAGCTGCCAGCAGGTGCATCGGGATTGGGGGCAGTTGCCGTGCCTTGAGGAATAAAGCGATCGAGCAGTTTTCCATTCACATCAAAGTGATAAATGGCGGGACGGTATTCATCCACCATCCAATAGTCACCATTTGCCGCAACCGCAATTCCCTCTAAATCCGCACCCAAAGGATCGTTGGGCAGAACATTACCATTGAGATCCACAGCGATTTCATCGGTGTAAGCAGTTCCATTAGCTCCTGCTTGGAGGTTAGGCAATCCCGTTAAGGGAGTTGTACCATCGGGACGGAATAAACCCGTGCGATTGGTAATCGTGATATCGCCTGTAGTGCGGTTCAGCTCAAAGCTGACGATTTCGGGTTGGAAGTTAGGCAGATAGAATGGTCTTTTTGCTCCCGTTGGATCGCCATTCGGTCCGCGATCGGTGTTAGTGACAAACTTGAGATTGCCATTGTCGGCGAGTCCTTGGAAATACAAGCCAGAGAAGCCACCTAACGAGATCTGTTGCCCATTCGTAGTTGTCCCAAGGGTTGGGAGGTTTGAGAAATTGTAGTTCGCTACATTGGTGAATACCTCGTCTTGTCTCACACTCAAATTTTGAATGCGCTGATCGAGTGAAGCAGAGGTATCGGCGACGGAGTAGGCAGTTTGCGGTGTGCCGTGGAATGTGCGGAGGAAATCCTCAAAGGCTTTCTGTTCCCCAAGAGTATTGGTAGGCACATTTGCAGCAGCAGTGAAGTCTAGAGTCTTGCTAATCGGTGCGGATAGAGTGCCATCACTTAGTAAATAGCGGAAGTTATCGGCATTTGCCTTAATTGGATAACCATCGCCACCATTTGCCGTGAAGTTAAGCACGACAGCACTGATGGTTGCGGGTGCGGTTGGTAATATCACCCCATTGTCCACGACCTTGGCAACCAGACTACCGTTAAGGTCATAGATCGCCACATCCTGTACTTTAGAGCCTGCGGGTTTGGTGGGATCGTAGGAAAATCGAATGCCGCCAAGCTGGGCATAGCCGCCATTTCCAGGGGCAAGTCCAGCCGCATAGTTCAGAATGTTTAGCAGTCCCTGCGCGGTCGTATCGAACACCATCAGTTTATTGTCAAAGCGGAGTGCATTTTCCACATCGAGTTGGGAGATTGCACCCGCAGGTTTCACGCTGGAAGCGGCTGGTGGTTCCTTCCCGCCATCTTCACCGATCGCACCTATCGAAGCACGTAAACCACCACCATTCTTTAATGAAAAGAGGATGGCATTATTGCCAAGAGCTGCTTTTGCCTTAAATAGATTGGCATCGGCAGTAATGTCGCCAAGGTTGACTTCCTGCGCTCGACCAAAGGCGCGATCGCCTTCCAAATAGACATTGGTGTAGCCAAAGATGTTGCTGTCCTTGGAGATAATTACATTGTTAATTGCCTGTGTGATGGCATTGACATTAGAGCCGATCACACTACTGGCAACGATCTGAGCTGCTGTCTGTGTCGTGCCATAGGCAGCCTGAAGGTTAGCCTCAGTTGACGCATAGGCTCCATTAATTATTGGATTAAGATTGGGAAGGATAATCTCACCATTCGCATTGAAATCCACTACGAGGCGACCGAGATAGGAATATTCGGTGTCAGTGGTGACGATTAAAGTTGGCTTGCCGTCAGATCCAGCAGTGACAATGGGGTAGGTATCGACGAAGTTGGCGGAATGACCGTTAAAGCCAACAGCCGTATCATTTGCATCGCCCAAGCGCTCATGTCCACCACCAGCAATCATCACATCAATGCCAGAAACTAAAGGCGCAAGCGCTTTGTTGCGATCGATCGTGTCGAGCTGATCGACCATCACGATCTTGTTAATACCTAGTGCTTTGAGCGCATCCACTGAAGCCTGAATATATGCCGCGACCTCCTGTAAATCGTCAGTTGATGGAATGCCATCGTCCTTTGGTACAGTGCCATTCGGCGAGGTCTTACTCAACAGATCGTAAGTTGTAGCGCCAACGATACCAATCTTCTCTCCGCCTTGAGTTACTACGGTATAGGGCGCAATCTTACCCTTGATTGTGGAGGCTTCTTTGCCAGCGAATGCGTTCGTTGCCGTACCACCGAGCGAGGCATCGGCTAGACCACGCAACGAGCCGTCAGCACTGAAGTTTAAATTGGATGTAATCAGAGGGAACTGTGCACCAGTCCAAGCCCCTGAGGGTGCGATCGCACTTTGCAACACTGGCGAACCAAGATCGAACTCATGATTGCCTAGTGCTGAAACATCGGTTCCAAAAGCGTTCATGATCGCAATGTCAGGACGACCGAGTGCTGTACTGCCAATTCCAGATACAGCATTTAAGGAAGGGTCGGAACCACCAACCAACCAAGGACCGGGAATATAACTATCCCCTTCACCAATGACTAAAGTATTGCTGTATTGGTCATCAAACTTGTCGATCAGCGCACCCATGATTGGCGCAGTTTCCACACCAAGTAAGCCACTCTCACCATAGTAATGAAGCAGTTGCAATGTATAGGAAGCTTGATTGGGAGATGGGAGATTGAACCTTGCCACACTGGGATCGTGGTCGCTAACTTGATCGGCAAACTCAGAATTAATATGTACGACATCAAACCCATCGAGTTTGCTACTGAGATTGTTGCTCACCAAAATCTGATCTAGCGCTTGGGCATTGCCTTGAAAGTTATAGGTATAGCGCTCGTTGACTGGCAGAGTTTCGATGAGAGTATTCAATCCACCACTTTCTAAAGTACTGAGGGGATTAGAGAACTCGAAATCATTTAAGTCACCTGCCACAACAATATTTGCCTTGGGATTGGTTGCGAGCAAACCTTGCACGTAATCTTTGACGATCGCAGCTTGTTGGTTGCGTTGTACTTCACTATTTAATGTCGGTGGTTGATTAGGTCCAAATAGAGGTTGATCGCCGCCTTTAGAGTTGAAGTGGTTGCCAATGACGGTCACTTCCTGTTGGTTAAAGACAAATTTACCCACGAGCGGTTTACGGCTGCTAGCGAAGGCATCACCATCAGCCAGATTGGTATCGGTCAAGCGTTGCAACGATCCTTCAACAAAACTAACGCGATTGGGGTTAAACAGAAAAGCTACGCGGATGTTGCCACCAGGTTCGCCACCATCTTGATTGTTGACTGGATTAATTTGGCGATATTCGTAAGTAGGTCCACCTGCAGAGGCGATCGCATTAATCAGCGTTTGCAAGGTGACATTCGCATCAACCGTCCCATCGTTAGTTGCACCATTATTGTCCTGAATTTCTTCAAGATTAATGATGTCGGGCGACTTCATGTTGCTGACAATGGCACTCGCGATCGCATTAAATGTCGTATCGCTAGGATCGAGGTTTTCTACATTGAAGGTTGCCACGGTCAATTGCGTAGCACTGCTGGTTAGGTTCGTAACCTCTTTTTGTAAAGTCGAGGGTTTTACTACTGTTGGTGCTGTTGAAACCAAAACTTCGTAGTTGTTGAAATCATAGTTAACCACGCCAGTAACGGAGCTAAGCTGAGTGCCAACATTTACATCGGGCAATACAAGCGAATTGTTCAGATCGTCGATCTGGATTCTTTCAGGATTGAAATCACTGGATGTAATCAGGCTGCCGCCTTTGCTGGTGAGACTGGTAGCATTGGTTCCATTGTCAGCTAACACCCAAATTTCTTCCGATGTTCCGAATTTTGCCGTGGGTGAAGTTGCAACAGGATTGTTTACTTGCACCAGCATTCCTTCTAGGCTTTCGTAGAAGTCGATACCATCTTGTGCGGGATCAAATACAGTACTAGCATTCTCCACATTGCCGCTAGCTGCATCATTACTAATAATCTGATTGGGAATCGCTCGTCCACCATTGCCGAGAATCGTTGCGGCAGGTAAAGCATTGCCACTGGAGAGTTTTGTAATTACAGGACTAACAATTTCCGTAACGGTGAGGTTATTCGCTGAGCCTCCAGCACGAAACTCGGTTACTGTTCCGTTAACTAATAAGGAATCTCCTACTTGTACCGTGGGCGCAGAAGATGTAAATACAAAAATCCCTTCTGAAGTAGCATCATTAGTATCAGGGTTAGGATCTTGCAGGTAGAAACCATTCGAGGCGATCGCTGTGACGATACCTGCAACACCTGTTACTGCTTGTCCTGCATAGGTGGAAATATGTCCCGCACCTTGAATATCGTGAATCCGCACATTAGGGCTGACCACAACATCGTTATCAGCGATCGCGATATTTAAAGAAGTAGTACTACCTAACGCAATTCCTGACGATGGATTGCTAATGCTTAATGTAGCGGTTTCTGTACCTTCCACTAAAGCATCATCGACAACGGTAAAAGTGACCGAGCCTGTCGTCGCCCCATTCGCGATCGTGATGACATTATTGCTAAGCGTATAGTCTCCTGTAGTAATCCCCAGTCCATTCACCGCAACGGTAACGCTTTGATCGCCAGTCACAGCACTAGATGCGATCCCTGTCAGGGTAATTACGGTTGTGCCAGCTTCTGAGCCTGTATTCGTACTTACAGATAGGTTAACTGTAGGATTTGAGGAAGCACCAATACTAAAAGAACCACTGAAATTAGTCGTCACCGTATCGCTTCCAGTCCAGTTACTAGGATTATTAATCGCTATTCTTGCCTCCTCTGCTGAGGCAAAGGTAGTTGCTCCTGTGTAACGTGAGTTATCAAATTCAGCCGTAGCCTGACCAACCGCAACAGCATTTAGTCCTAGTGTCAAACCATTAGGAAGGGCGGTAGTATTTGAATTAGTTGCATTCGCATCGAACGTAGAACGGTTGATGGTTACTGCCGCTAAAATATTGGGTGAAGTACTAGTTGTGGCGCTGCCAGAGCCAGTCAAATCTCCCTGAAAAGCAATTAACGAGTCACCTGAAGTTGATAAGGCAAAGTTTGTCCCGCCACTGATGTTCGTCCACCCAGTATTTGCCACACCATCGACATAGGTGATTACAGTTCCGACAGTCTGAGCAGTGGGTGCAACATATTGCAAAACACCTTCGCCAGTTCTAAAACTACCTGACGATAACCAACCATTATCTGTAACGTTGATAATAGTTCCTGCCTCAATATCTTTAAGTAATACAAAAGAGAAGGTGTCAGGATTATCGGCAATAAGACTTAGAAATGCTACATCACCAGAACCAAGAATTGAAGCTGCCATTGTTAACTATTTCTCACTAGCTTGTTTTGACGTTTACCCATAGAAAATCAAGCCGCTAACACAAGAACTTCAGCGCACCAAGTACACAAATAGAAGCATTCTGTTAATTGTTTGCGGCGCAAAGCATCTCTAATCGCAATTGCAAAGTAGATAAAGATACTTCATCGAAAATAAAATTAATATTTAGTAAATATTTAGCGTTTAGATATTTACTAATAATCCCAACAACTCCTATATTCCTAGAGTATTTTGGGTTTTCTAGATTTACAGCACTTTGCTCTCGAATCTGAATCAAGAATTTTTTAAAAGTATTGATTTTTAATGCTTTCAAAGAATTTTCTTGGGCTTCATTTGATCCAAAATCGCTCTATGTTGGGACACAACTAAAGATTGCGCTCCTCCGCAAATCATTTAGGCATGGAATATGTTTTTAAAATTGATAAAAACGTTGCCTTAAGTAGATTACATGAAACCTTGACAAGGTTAGGTTAAGAGAAGAATACAGTTTTGGTTAAGGAAAGGATAAATATTTGAGTGGTACAAATCAAAAAGTTATAAACCAAGTTTAATTACATCTATAGCAATCCTAAATAGTTTGTGGAAGCGCACCCCGAATGGTTAAGCTTCCACAAACCCAAAAATCTACCAATGATTTAAGAATGCTATAAATATAGCCGTCGCGATTCTTGTTAGGACATAAAACCCAAATAGTGTAAGGTGGCACGAAGCCCCACCTTACACTATTTGGATTTTAATTTGTCTTGATACAGGCGAATATAGTTATAGTTAGATTAAGTTTAAAAAATTTACACGTTTAGGCTCTTGCGGATAGAAAATGTCCCACCAAAGTTATCTAGCTTCGACTTCGCTCAGCTAACATTGGCTGAGCGAAGTCGAAGCCACAGGTTTTAATTAATAGCAAGTCCCTTATAAGTTTCGAGAGAGGTTTTGCTATGCAAAACCTCTCTCGAAACTTGTTTTAAATTATCTCGAATTCGCGTTTTATTAAGTAGCGAAATTCAATATAAAAAATGTGACGCACGTGCAGCGTGCGTCACATTTTTTTGAAGTTTTAATAGGGACACACAGAAAAAGATCAGTTATCTTTAAATCGTACCTTTAAATAATCCTTGCGGCTTGAAAAGTAACACTAAAATCATAATCACTAGACCTACACCTAGCTTGTAGTCAGTGCCAATACAGTATTTTTGTAATTCACCTAACGCTGCTGGACAGGTCGTCGCCACCTCTTGGGAAATACCGACGATCAATGCCCCTGCAATCGCACCATAGGGATTACCAATACCGCCCAAAATTACTGCCGCAAACATGGGCAAAATCAAGAACCAACCCATATTTGGGCGCAAGTTGGTAATTAGTCCATACATACTGCCACCAAAAGCAGTCATGCCTCCCGCAATTACCCATGTCCATAAAATCACGGCATTGACATTAATACCTGCAACCTTGGCAAGTTCAGGGTTATCGGCAACTGCTCGCATCGCTTTACCGATTTTGGTGTTTTGGAGTAGATAGTAAAGTCCTGCAATTACAGCGATCGCTGCCACGATGACCACGATTTTATTGCGGGTGATTGCTAAGCCAAATACGTCAATCGCTGGGAAAGTTGGCAAATTATATTTCTGTGGTTTTGCGCCCCAAGCAAGAACGATCGCATTACGAATCACCAGTGCTAAACCAATGGAAACGATCATCATCGTGGTTGCAGTAGCGCGTTTAGCCCGTAATGGCTGCCAGAGGATTTTTTCGCAAAGTAAGACTATGGCGATAGAGATACCACTACCCAAAGCGATCGATAGCCAAATATCAAGTTTGAGGGTGGTATTGGCGAGAAAGGCAAGATATGCACCGAGGGTGAGAATGTCGCCATGGGCGAAGTTGGCAAGGCGCAAGATGCCATAGGTGAGCGTTAAACCAACTGCGGCAAGGGCAATAATGCTGCCGACAGCGATACCATCAATGGTTGATTGCAGGACTTCCAGCATTAAGAAATTGTGATAGAGCTTGATTGCTATTCACTCTAGCTAATTTCCTCCATATTTAAAAGCGATCGCCTCTAGCAATTAAAGAATTTGATGATATGCCGTAGTATGCGTAGCATAATCATCACAACAAAATCAAATATTATTGGATGACATTGAAAGGCAACTTCTACCAATCAAATTTACAATTAGGAGTCACAAATGCAAGAAATGAAATCGCTAAGGGGGATCATATGGCGAATGCAAGTACTAGGAATTATCGGCTTTGCAATGATTCTTGTTGGCATAATAGGTGCGATTCATTTTAAAGGAGGAACAGCATCCTTTATGCCATCTAGCTTGAGTATTTCAGTTTTTTTGGTTGGAGTAATTCTATTTTGCATTTATTTCTGGTTGTATAAGTATCTACGTTGCCCAAAATGTAAGGCATTATTAAGGAAGCCTAAGAAGCAATCAACTGATACGTTTATTTATACTTGCTCTGACTGTCATACTAAATGGGATACGGGGATTCGCAATGACGGTTGGTTATAGTTTTTACAGTTATAGCTGCCAAGAGTATTAGGATATAAAACCCAAGAAGAGAATGGCGGCGCTTCGCGCCGCCATTCTCTTCTTGGGTTTTGATTTTGTTCTGACACAAGCACCGACAGCTATAAAATTAGGACTCATGCAAAACTGCCTTAAAACCCTTGTTTTATCGTAGGGAAAATTCACAAATTTCATTTACTCAGTCTGTTATTTGTTAGAAAATTTGCCCTCGGTGATCGCAGAAGCAATGATAACTAGAGTGGGTGTAGAATAGCTAAGTTTCTGATATTTTGAGCTTGACATGCTAAAAACTCTCGGTATTATTCGTCAAACTGTAATTGTGACTGTTTGTTCGTTGACGCTGACTGCTGGTGAACTGGTACAAGCTCAAACTGAAACTAATCCCATTTTAAAGATTGGGATCGTACAACGTTTTGGGGAAAGACCACAGGATCGGCTCACAATTCAAGCGCCATCAGGCGGGAAACTCACCCTCACCTTTCCGTCAGCCGATGGCAAAAGTACCCAAACCTTAACTAGCGATCGCTTTGTAATCGAAATTGCTTCACAGCCCTTAACCCAACCAATCCTCGAAGAAAAGTTGGTTCTCAGTAATCATCGCAGTTTTGAGAATGCTGCTGCCAGTGCCTTTCATTGGAATGAGAAGGGAGTGCAAACGGAAATTGCTCAACCTAGACGCTGGCAAGTCTGGGCAAAGCGAGATGTCTATGATTCAATGCTATTGCGCTATTTAATGTTTTATACCCTGCGATCGCAAGGCAATGTCACCGTCCAACTGGATCGCCGCATCCTGCCACAAAAAGAGATCGCTTCATGGACAGTGGGCGACTTCAAATATAATCGCGATCGTCTTGATGTGAGCAGCAGTTCGGGAATTGTGGAAGTTACCTATCAGCGCGAGAGTAAAGCGGAAATTAGTAATCGTCCCTATGCTGGCACACTCAAGCTCCAACCCAATGCCCATCAAAGTTTTACCCTTGTTAATAACGTTCCTTTAGAAACCTATGTGCGCGGAGTCGTTCCCCATGAAATTGGCTATAACGCTCCCTATCCTGCGGTGCAAGCCCAAGCGATTTTGGCAAGAACCTATGCTCTAGCCAGTTTACAAAGATTTAAGGCAGATGACTATGAGCTTTGCGCCAACACTCAATGCCAAGTTTATCGCGGTTTAGAAAATACCACTGAAGTTGCCGATCGCGCTGTAGCCGATACCAGAGGCTTAGTTTTGACCTATAACAATCGGGTGATTGATGCTCTCTATTCCTCAACAACGGGAGGAATTACCGCCAACTATAATGATCTGTGGGATGGCACACCCCGCCCCTATCTCCAATCAGTATTGGATCTTGCTAATCGTCCTGAAAATCAGCGATCAGCAGATATCTCTGACAATAAGAATTTAAAAGCATTTCTAGATCGACAAGAAGGATTTAATGAAGTTGGGTGGCGGACGCTCCGTTGGCGCAAAAGTGGCTCACTGGATGAATTACAAATATCCTTGAAAAAGTTTTTGCGATTCTCAGGTGATACCTCTACCAACTTCAATGCAATTAAACAACTGCAAGTAACTAAGCGATCGCCTTCAGGTCGTGTCCTAGAAATGGAAGTCACCACGGATACAGGCAAAATCTATGTCAAAAAAGATGAAATCATTGATGCCTTCGATCCACCCGATAGCACTTTCTTTAGCCTAGAGCCAATCTATAAAGAACAAGGCAAAGAGAAAGTTTTAACTGGATACACCTTCATTGGCGGTGGCTTGGGACATGGTGTAGGCATGAGCCAAACAGGTTCCTATAATCTGGCACGGATGGGATTTACTTACGATCGCATTCTCAACTTCTATTACACCAATACCCAATTACAAAAATTGCGTCCTGAGCATTATCAATAAAATGATTATGATGAGTAGCACTTCGTGCTACTCATCATAATTTCTAAACTCCACAAACCTATGAAATCTGGTTACACCCTACCTGTCTTTGCGATCGCTGCTGCCAAAGCTGCTATCCTTGCATTGCGCCAAGAGACTTCATCTTCTGTAAATCTCGATTTATTGGAATCTGGAAATGGAGAAGTAGCGATCGCGCAAAGTGCAATGATTAGTGAGAATACTGCCCTAGCGATCGCTATTAGTGACCCCGGGGATAATCTCGATCTCACCGCAGGCACACCTATCTGGGCATGGGTGCAATTGGAACCTTTAATAGAAGCATCGACACAAAGAATCATTCTCGAAGCTGGTGAAGGGTTAGGTAAAACCGCCAGTGGTGAGCCTGCAATTTACAAACTGGCAAGGGATTTAGCTGAAGTGAATTTATTACCTTTGCTAGAGACCAATGTGACCGCAAGGATTCGGTTTATTTTACCTGAAGGGCGAGCGCTAGCAAAAAGAACTTCCAATGCCGATTTTGGAATTCTTGACGGTTTATCATTATTAGGAACTTCCGCTATATCTAAACCACTCTCAGTAGAGGATAAACTCGAAGAATTTCGCGCAGATTTACGCATTAAAGCTGTTAATTCCCATGCGATCGCATTTTACATCGGTGCAAATGGCTATCAAGTCGCCCAGAATCTAGGGTTTCCTACTTCGCAATTAGTGCAAACTGCTAATTGGGTAGGAGCGATGTTAGTAGAAGCAGCACTCTTGGGAGTAACTTCCATCACATTAATTGGTTATCACGGCAAATTACTTAAACTAGCAGGCGGAATTTTTAATACTTCCAGTCACTTAGCAGATGCACGTATCGATATTCTCGTAAGAGCGGCAGTCCATGAGAATTTATCCATTGAGCTTATTCAAGCCATTGAGAAGACTCCCACTGCGGAAGCCGCACATAAACTATTAGTGAGAAATGGTTGCGATCGCCCAGTTTTTCAATATATCACCGATCAGATTACGCAAAGGTCGATCGCCTATGTCCAAAAATATACAGATCTGAAGGTTGATATTAAAACGGTATTATGCGATCGACTAGGAAAGTTAGTGCTATAGATCAACAGAGAGTTACGGCGCTTCGCACTATAACTCTCTGTTACTGGAGACGGTTCCAATGACATAATAGAGAACGTGCAAAGCACACTCTCTATTTGTTAAATTTAATGCTCGAACCAGTCTATATTGTTGGCGCAGGACCTGGTGATCCTGATCTTATTACCGTAAAAGGACGCAACCTCCTCACCCAAGCCGATGTCATCGTCTATGCGAACTCCCTTATCCCCGACTCGATGCTGCAATTTTGTCGTCCCAATGCCGAAATTATTCCCACAGCTAGCAAATCCCTCGAAGAAATAGTCGCAATTCTGATCGACAGAGTGCGATCGCATAAATTAGTAGTCCGCCTCCATGATGGCGATCCTAGTCTCTATGGTGCAATTCAAGAACAAATTATCGCCCTTAGTGAAGCCGAAATTCCCTTTGAAATAATTCCGGGGGTGAGCGCTTTCCAATTAGCCGCCGCCCGTTTACAAGTAGAGCTAACAGTTCCCGAAATCGTACAGACAATTATTCTCACGCGGATTAGCGGACGTACTCAAGTTCCTGAAAAAGAAGAATTATCAAGACTTGCCGCCCATCAAGCTTCACTATGTCTTTATCTCAGCGCTCACCATGTCGAGAATGCCCAATCAAAACTCATCGAACATTATCCACCTGATACTACTGTCGCGATTTGCTATCGCTTAGGTTGGGAAGATGAAAAGATTTTAACGGTTCCTCTATTAGAAATGGCTACGGTCACTCGCGAGGAGAATCTCACTAGAACCACGTTATTTGTGATTAGTCCCGCATTAAATCACGTAAAGAAAAGCACGACCAAAGGTACTAAATCGCAGTTATATAGTTCTCACTACAAACGACTATTCAAAAAATAAAGAGCCAATTTTTGTTGGTGCGGCTTCGCCGCACCAACAAAAATTGGCTCTTTATTTTAAGGCTTCAGTAACTCCACACCATCCCGATCATCACCTGCGGAACTTAGAAATACTTTGACCTGCTCATCCTTAGAAGTTGGCAAAGTTCGCCCCACATAATCAGGATGGATCGGTAACTCACGATGACCGCGATCGACTAAAACCAGTAACCTCACCACTTTAGGACGACCATAATCATGGATCGCACTCAGCGCTGCTCCAATTGTCCGCCCGCTATAGATCACATCGTCTACTAAGACCACCGTTTTACCATTGAGGTCAAAGGGAAGCTCTGTTTTACTTGGTGTCCGCAAGCCAATGCGATCAAGATCATCACGATAAAAGGTAATATCTAGCGCCCCCGTTGGCACTAGCACACCTTCAAGGGTATGAATCTGCTTAGCGATCGCTACACTCAAAGGTACACCACGAGTATAAACACCGAGCAGGACGACATTGGCTAAATCATCACTAGCTTCAACAATTTGAGAGGCAAGACGATTGATCGTCCGACGTAACTCGTCAGCAGATAAAATTTCGACAATCTTAGATTGCGGCACAACTTAGTTTCGTGAAATGAACTTGATTGATCTAAATAATACCAAGTTTCTGAAATGTAAGCAGATCTCTGTGGCGCACGCTCAGTGTGCGCCACAGAGATCTGCTTACAAGAAAGAGTGGACGCAATGCGTCCACTCTTTCTTGTAAGCAGATCCGAAAAATTAGTTAACTATCTAAATGCTTTTCAATAGTGGTAGATAGTGTTGCCTTAGGGACAGCACCTACAACCACATCCACGCGCTGACCACCCTTAAATAACATGAGCGTGGGAATACTGCGAATGCCATATTGTCCAGCTACGCTAGGATTCTCATCGGTATTAAGTTTGAAAACTTTGATTTTGCCTTCATACTGTGCAGCTACTTCTTCCACTACAGGAGCAACCATACGGCATGGTCCACACCAAGGTGCCCAAAAATCTACTAGAACAGGGATGTCACTTTTAAGTACGTCCTGCTCAAAGCTAGCATCTGTGACTGCGATCGCTGATGACATGCTTTGCTAACTCCCTAAATACTAAAAACTTTTAACTGTCAAAATTTATGTGTAGCTAGTATAACAGTTAGCATCCCAAATTTGATAAAGACCAGAATTGTAACATTTATGCTTACCATAGAGACTAGCTTGAAATTACCTTGCCAAGCTCACTAATACAGTGACAGTAAGGCGAACCGCAACATAGGATTTGCCAAAAACAACTTAGTGCAAAAAATAAGAAACTACTTTTTTGCCTATAAACTCAGGCAACACCCAAATTTGCCTCCCATAGGTAAAAAATAAAAAATCACCTTTTGCTTCTTATAAGCTCAGGCAACACCCAAATTTGCCTCCCATAGGCAAAAAATAAGAAACTACCAACTACCTTTAGCTGCTCACAAGCTCAGGCAACACCCAAATTTGCCTCCCATAGGCAAAAAATAAGAAACCGCCTTTGCTGCTCATAAGCTCAGGCGGAATGTGGTGTGAGGAGTGAACGGAAACTTGCGTCTCCGCTTACATATATATTGTAGTCTAATTCTTTAATATGAATACGATCGCCCAATTTTTTCGGGTTTTTCAGAGTCGCAAAATGGCGGCTCTTTTGGCATTAGGATTTGCATCGGGTTTACCCTATGCTCTCACTGATGATGCGTTCCGCGCATGGCTTACCAGTGCTAAGTTTGACCTCAGTACGATTGGTTGGCTAGGCTTAGTTTCACTGCCATATTCCCTCAAGTTTTTATGGTCTCCTTTAATCGATCGCTTTGTACCACCATTTTTAGGACGACGACGCGGCTGGATTTTGTTAACGCAGGGCGGTTTAGTCCTCGCAATTGTCGCGATCGCTTGGCAAATGTTTACAATCGGTAATATTTTACCGACAGAGCGCGTAGGAGCTTTGCCAATTTTAGCGATCGCGGCGCTAATTCTTGCCTTTCTCAGTGCTACTCAAGATATTGCGATCGATGCCTATCGTACCGATGTTTTAGAAACTCAGGAGGTGGGAGCAGGGATTGGGATTTGGGTATTGGGCTATCGAATCGCGCTTCTATTTGCAGGATTCGTCGGATTTAATTTGGCAAGTAGATTAGGTTGGGCTTGGGTATATGTATTACTAGCCATTGTGATGAGCCTTGGACTAATTGCCACTATTGCTGCACCTGAGCCGCCCGAAGTTGAGGCAAGACCAGCCTCCTTAGATGAAGCCGTAGTTAAACCTTTTCAGGAGTTCTTTCAACGATTAGGTGTGACCAAAGTATTGCTAATACTAGTGTTTACGATCTTCTATCGATTTAGTGATGCGATGGTTGGCAAAATGGCAGTTCCATTTTTAAAAACTTTGTTTGATGATGGCACGATTGGTACTGTGCGTCAGGGAATTGGATTAGTCGCCACGATTGTCGGAACTTTAGCAGGGGGCGCAATTTTAAGCAAAATTGGGGTCAATCGATCGCTATGGGTATTTGGATTTTTGCAAGCGATTAGTAATATTGGCTATTACGCCATTTCCGTAGTTGGCAAAAATGATTATGTTTTGCTTGCTGCTATTAACGTCGAGAACTTTTGTGGAGGACTAGGAACCGCAGGCTTTTTAGGCTTTTTAATGGTATTGTGCAATCCTAGTTTTTCCGCAACTCAGTTTGCCTTACTATCAAGTTTGTTTGCCGTCGGGCGCGATCTCTTAGCTTCGCCATTTTCTGGAGAGTCCGCCCAATTCATTCAGCGCAATATACCCTCATGGGATGCGATCAACCAAGTCGTATGGTTTGCTGGTAGCGATGGCAAAGGTTGGGCGCTATTCTTCCTATTGACGCTGGTACTAGCAATTCCGGGGATGATGTTCTTACCATTCTTCGCACCTTGGAATGGAGAATTTAAGAAAGTAGATTCTTTACCGATGGATTAGATATGTAAATTTCACCCGATCGCGTGAGGTAAGAGTAGAATGCGTTCGAGTAATCTACTTAGCAATGAAGCCTTAAACTGACTGCACCCAGCGCACCAAACGCTGGGTTTTTATTTGCCTAAAATTAAAAGAGAGAGGGCGCATAGCGCCCTCTCTCTTTTAATTTTGGATTTTAAAACCACAAAATGGCGTTGCCATTTTGTGGTTTGGGATTAGTTGACGATCGCCACAATGAAAAAGATTAAATCGACAAAAATCGTTCCTAGCACTGCGCCACCAAATGCCCAATACCCAAGCTGCGGCGATCGCATGGCGCGATTACCAGTCACTAAGAGCAATGCGGCAAGAATACAAGCCCATGTCATCCCCCAAGGCGTTTCGACAAGAGCTAAGGCATTTTTTAAAATTGGCTGAGCGAGACTCAGATCTGACTCCACCTGCATCAATGCTTGCCAATGGGGGAAAAGATGGGTGATGTAGAAGTAAAGATCGGTAATCGCTGTTCCCATTAATGAGCCAATATAAAACCAACCACCAACGCGGTATGTATCTTGGCGAGTTGCCCAAATTGCCCAAGGTAAGGCTAAAGCTTCGACAGGCACATGATATGCAGGCTCCCAGCGTAGCCATCCCCAATACAGGGAACCACATAACCAAGTAAGGCTAAAACCCCAGACTAGGCTGCCCCATGTTTTGGTTTTGGTTTCTTCTCGGAGATGCTTGGCGATCGCGAGCCAACCAACGGTACAAATCAAGCTCAACCAAGGGGCATAGCGCACAAGGGGAGCTTCAAAGAAGACGGGGACGGATACTAAAAATAGAGCAGCAAACCAGACGCGCCAATGCTGTAACAGTGAGGCGGCAGCTAGCAAATATTGTGATAAATATTGGGGAAACGCGGACGTAACCTTGACAGTTAAGGGTAAAGCCTGAACTGTTGATGTAGAACGTGCTAAGGTGCGCTCCTCTAGTTCAACCTTGTCAGGATTTAAAAACAAAGTATCTTAAAAAGTTATGTTAATTATTATTACTTAACATACTAACAGGCTTTGGGAATAGGCTAAACCAGACTCTAGCTTTTTTTAAGGTTATCGCCTACATCTTCTAGCAATCGCTCAAATGTTTGCCAACTGATGTTTTCTAGCCAGATCCGTTGTTCAGCAATAGGTCGAGATTGATCAGTGTGAGTTGTTGATATTTCAAGAGGTTTAGGGATGGCAATCATGACGACTCACCTCGAAAATTTGATATTAAAAATCTAGGGTTCTAAATAAATCACTGAGAGCAACCTTGAAATCGGGAATTACGTCTTCGCCATCCAAAATATCATCGCCGCGCAGTAGTCGATCGGGTTGGGGGCTATGGTAAACCAGTACATATTGTTCATCGGGATGGATGATCCATAGCAATCGCGTTCCACTGGCAAAATATTCTTCGATCTTGGTATGGATTTCTTCAAAGGTATTTCCGGGGGAAATAATTTCCACAACTAAATCTGGCGCACCGTCAAAAAATCCTTGTGGCAAACGTTTCAGACCCGTTAGACGTTCTTTGCTTACAAAGGAAATATCAGGCGATCGCTTGTTACCACCTTTCATTTTAAAAGCGGTACTTGAGTCACAGGTAACACCAAGACGGTGCTGTCTGACAAAAATTTCGATTAAGCCGCCGAGGAATATGCCGATATTCCCATGCTCCATTCCAGAGTTACCCAAAGTTACCAACTCCCCATCAATAATTTCGTAGCGATCGCCGCGATCGGGCAAAGCCATGAACTCTTCATCAGTCCAAATTTTGGCTTTAGCTTTAGCTTTTTCTGTGGCGATCATCATGGCTTTAATTTCTTTTATCTAGTGTGAACCTGTGCCAAGTCTGGTGCTAAATAGAATTTTCTATTGCTAGACATTTAACTATAGAATCATGCAATTTCTTAAATGATTGCCTCAATTCTTCTTTAACAAGAAACTCTTGTCGCTCGCCAGTAGCAAAATCTAGAAGACAATATGCAATATTTTTCTTGTCTGGTCGATTAATATTTTTCTCCTGACACCAATCCTCTACTGCCTTTGGACGATTGATGTCAGGTAATTCTTCCAAAAGCATGATAGGTACATTTTGATTCCAGTCCTGAAGAACTTTATTAACAGCTTCTAGATATAGTTCTTTGCGAATACAATCTTCTAAAACACAACCTTCAATGCCACGCAGTTGAAAAATCTGAGACTCATCAACTCCAGCATTTTGGAGCTTTTCAGAGAGTTTTTCCCCAGCTTTATCATTGTCAACAAGGAAGGCTACCGTTGGGGCTTCATTTTTTAATTGTCTCAAAAATGAATTTTTAGTTTCTGAGAGTCCTGGTGCAATCTGAAATCCTAAGTATGACTTATTAATTACTTGGCGTAGCATCGTTGGCAAAAGAAGCATGTCTGTGGCTCCTTCTACGAAAACAGCTTTGCGAATTGGTATAAAAGCTAAACTACTTGCTCCCATGCTGAATAGAAGTGGCGAAAATCCAGCACGTTTATCTTGCTTATCTATTGCCCAAAAGTTGTTTTCAATCTTACTTGCTTCTTTATCTTTTATCGGTAGAACACATCTTACGCCATTGCCAAGGTCTTCAGGTAAACAGCCAGCAGAATGAGTTGTGTATATAATTTTTGCAGCTAGTTGCTGCTCTGCAAACATATTCATTAAATCTGCCTGAGCATCATAATGTAAATGGGTTTCTGCTTCATCAATCAATAAAATAGGTCTTTGATCGGCATGTTCAGATTCAAGAAAGTTTATTAATGCTACAAATTGACGTAACCCATCACTCCGATCCTCAAGGTTAGTACAATCCATCTGTTCATTTTCAATATGGACATGTAATGTTAAGCCATCAGTACTTAAACTGACTTTTACTCTTGATTGCGACCATTTATATTTAACAACATTAGTGATTTGAAAGTTTGCCTTCTTCAAAAATGTTTGAACTTTAGCTTGATCACCTGCTGAAAGAGCAGCATGAAGACTGACAAGATCTAATTTTGCTAAACTTGCCAAGTTACGGAGTGCTGGAGGCGGAAATTTAGCAAAATTAGATAATTCGTAGGTAGATTTTAAGTCTCGTTGTTCTTCATCAAAAAATAGTATTCTAGGAATTCGCTGAGTCAATATTTCTTCTATTTCTTTATATGGATCAGTTAATTCCTTTGAAAGATCACTTAAGTTTTTTGCATCACTATTATATTGTTTCGCTATCCGATTTGGCTTAGGTATAATTTCCCATTTTCTTGTTCCATTGAGTAGTTTTATAAGCTTAAACCGTCTGACATTATCCCCTTGGAATAAGTGTGAAATTGCTGCACGATCATTATCATCAAGCAAGAATCCAGCCTCTATTACTACATCTTCATCATTTTGAGAATCATTGCCACGACTTAATTCATTAGGTTGGAATCGTCGCTTGTTATCATGATTAATATGCTGAAGTGCTTGTAAGATAGAGCTTTTCCCTACCTCATTTGAGCCAACAATCGCTACAACTTTCCCCGATGTATTAAGAGTAGTTGATACTAAGCGCTTATATCCTTGTAGTTTTACCCAATTTAAATCCATATTAGAAAATACCTTTGCAACTTGCTAATCAAATCATATAGCGGGAAAGACTAAATCAGTTGATATGCTAGCTACTCCTATATGATTTGTCCAAAATCAATAAGTGATATCACTTGATTTGCTAAATATAGCAATATAAACGATTAATTAGTTTAACAAACAGCCCGAACACCGTAGAGTTTAGTAATGTCACACAACACCTAATTTTTGTATTAGTTATAATTTATTTGGAGCCTTTCCCATTCGCTTATAATGCCAAATAAAGCTGCGATCAAGGAAAATTCAAATTATGTCAGTCCGTCAACCGCGCTATAGCAAAGAAGAATTTGCCCAACGAGGCGATCTGATATATCAAACGCAAATCCGTCCACAGGTCGAAGCAGATAATCATGGCAAAATAGTTGCGATTGATATTGAAACAGGGGCATTTGAAATTGCAAATGATACGATGACCGCTACTCGTCGTCTTAGAGAACGCTTGCCTGACTCCCAAACTTGGGTTGTCAAAATTGGCTACCGCGCTGTCCATCGTTTCGGTGCGCGGAGCTTAAAAGAAAAGCTATGATGCAAGGATACGTTAATAAGAATTGTGAAGCCACGATTCTTGTGGTCGTCCGAAATAATAACAAACTAAAATCTATCAATGCTGTCATCGATACAGGCTTTACAGGTTTCCTAAGCCTCCCAAACGAAATCATTACTGAATTGGATCTGCCATGGAGTTATCGCGATCGCGGAACATTAGGAGATGGTAGTGAGGTTTTGTTTGATATTTACGATGCAGTAGCCATTTGGGATGGTAAATCTCAGGAGATTGAAGTCAATTCAGCAGAAACAGATCCACTAATTGGAATGAGTATGCTTCGTGGATACAGACTGCAAGTAGACACAATTGAGGGTGGGTTAGTGATAATTACAGACTTATCGGGAATTTGCTAGTAGGTAGGGTGCTGTTAGCGCTAGCGTAACGCACCAATAAACAAGACTTGGATGCGTTACGCTAGCGCTAACACATCCTACGGATAAGCTTACAGATCAAAAAGGAGGTCGTACTACTGGATACTACGACCTCCTTTTACCTTTCAATAAATAGCCAGAAATATTACAGAGTTAAAGATTGAGGATTGGTTTCAATCAACTTGGCTAGATCTTGCAAGAACTGTGCCGCATGAGCGCCATAGATCACACGGTGATCGGCAGTGAGATTGACTTGCATTTGACTAGCAACTTTGATTGCACCATCCTTAGTTGCCACAACTTGAGGACGAGAACCACCGATCGCTAAAATCGCACCAGTTCCGGGAGGCAAAATCGCATCGAAGCGATCCACGCCAAACATACCTAAGTTGGAAATGGTGAATGTGCCAGAGTTGTATTCATCGGGTTGTAATTGCTTCGCACGGGCGCGATCGACTAAGCCTTTCCAATTACGAGAAAGAGTATATAGATCCGTTTGATCAGCATTTTGCAATACAGGCGTAATCAAGCCACCATCATCCATCGCCACCGCAACGGCAACATTAATATTGCTCTTGTACTCGATCCCGCGATCGCTAAGGCTGGCATTCACTAAAGGATGCTTTTGTAGAGTTACCGCTACAGCCTTAGCCAAAAGCGCCGTCATGGTCACACCCTTAGACTTGACTTGCTTGTAGAGAGCATCCAGAGCATCGGTGGTAATCGTGTAGCCCACGCGGAATGTAGGCACTGAGAGGCTCTGATTCATATTATTGATGACAGCCTTTTGCAAAGTCGTTAAGGACTGAGCAGTACCTAAAGCCACAGGAGCAGCAGCTTTAGCAGGGGCAGGGGCTGATACCTTCGCAGGTGCGGCTGCCTGAACAGGAGCAAGTGCAGAAGCAGGACTTAGGAAGGCTTCAACATCAGCAGCAGTGATCCGACCATTAGGTCCTGTACCTGCAATCTTGGTGAGGTCAACACCATTATCTTTGGCGATGCGCTTGGCTCTGGGGGAAACAATCTGACGACCTGAAGATGCTGCGGGGGCAGATTTACGAGGAGAGGAAACCACAACATCAGGAATTGAGGCGACAGATGCGGCTGTGGGCGCGGAAACTAATTTAGAGGGTGGTTCTTCAGATTTCTTCGGTGCAGGAGCAGCAGATTGTCCAGATGCTTTTTTCTTGGCTTCTTCAATTTCTTCTTTAGTCTCTGCAACATAGGCGATCGCCGATCCGACGGGGGCAGATTCGCCTTCGGGGGTAATGATTACACCGAGATAGCCTTCGTAAAAGCTTTCGACATCCATATCGGCTTTGTCAGACTCTACGATCACGACAGTTTCGCCTTTTTCCACCTTATCGCCAGGGGATTTCACCCAAGAGGTGATTTTACCTTCGGTCATGGTGGAGCTAAGCGCGGGCATGAAAATTTCGTAAATCATAGGGAATTTATCAGGGTCTGTATAAAATCTGTTTTACAGCGAACAAAGTCAATGGCTGAAGTCGCAATGCCATCTCAAAACGCCATCATAAATCTTAACGTGTTTTGGTTACAGCGCTTTGCGCTGAATTAAAAACCAGAGAAAATTTTGAAGGCTCGGCTTTGCCGAGCCTTCAAAATTTTCTCTGAATGTGGTACGGGATGCGCGTGCATCATAGCTTTGGTTTTACTGCTTAAACTAAAGGGGACGCTTTGCGTCCCCTTTAGTTATTGAGTTACTCGTTCATTTCTCGATAAATTGTTGCCGTAGCAGGTGAAGCTTGGGTCAGATATTGGAAAATCCAAAATTTGAACAGACCATCGAGAAATACAGGCACAGTGGAAATAAAAGACTGGGCTAAAACTTTATTTTCAGGTAGTCCGAAATGCTCAAATACAACTGTTAATAAAGCATCCCAGCCTTCGCTAGAGTGGAAACCCACAAAAGTATCAGTAGAAATAATAATTAAAAAGGCTTTGGCATTGTCATTGAGGCTATAAAGAATCTCATCGAGAAACTCTTTAATAGTTCTAATTTCCTTGCGTCCTGAAAGCAGAAATAGATAAAAGACAAAGGCAGCAGTTAGGTCAGCCAGTAGGTTTTTAACACCATTCAAACTTTCCTCATTATATTTCTTTAAAATCCTGACCGATTCCTGTTGGATTAGAGCTTCGACTTCCTCCGATGCAGATTTTTTTTCTGTTTTTTCATTGTTTTTTTCTTCAGGTTTACTAGCTTCGGGCTTAGCACCTTCAGATTTAACAGCTTCGGATTTAGTACCTTCAGATTTAGCACCTTCCTTGGAAACAGCTTCTTGTTTAGAGCGTGTTTCTTCAAGCACAATTGATTTGATCATGTAATCAAATTCAATTTTCTCTTTAGCCGCCTGCAATGCTTTAAAAGCCTTTTCTTCGATCGCAGGACTAAACTTGATGGTCATACTATTGGTATCTACCAAGCTATTGATCATGGGGCTAAAGACAAATGCTTTGGACAAAAACTGGACAGCAATGACGGAAACAATGAGGATAGCAATGTAGCGCAAAGCCTGATTGATCCGTTCGCGTGATTGCCGCAATTCCTCAACAATATCTTTTTCGTAATCAGAATATGAGCCACTGAGATTACGTTTGACACGATCAAAAGCTTTAAAAAATGAACCAGGGAGAATGCTTTTTTCAACAGGTGTCGATTGTTGAGGACTGCGTTTAAAGTTTTTGGGCTTGTTTTTAAACATCTGAAACTTGTCATCCTCTTCAGCCCCATTCTCTGCGGCTAAGTCTGACTTGAGATCGCCATAGTTATTACCTGACGGCTTGAAATCCACATCAATAACGCGATCGCTTGCCTTGTTGTACCTATCAAGGATGTAATCAATAAATGCAAGTTTCTGATAGATCGAGAACTTGCGGCTATTGCCACCCAGTTGATTTGCCGATAAATCACCATTGCTGACAGGATCAAGATCTTGGTTATTGGGAGCATATTTAGCGATCGCTGTATTTGCTCGATTGGTTGAGCTTTGCGTTTGGAGATAAGGCAAGGAGGCACTGACCTTATAAAAATTGAGCTTGAGATTAATGGTTCGGAGATTTTTCTGAAGTTGAATCTCAAAAACACTAAATACGCTGCTGCTAAAACTGCCATCATTAGCAATTTTATTGCCATTAAAGTTTTCTTCTTCAATCCGCTTGATATTAACAGCCGCCTCGAAAGCCTCGTCAATTGCTCGCTCAGGAGTATTCTTGACCCAAGAGAAGATATTTTGTAGAGGTGATGCGTTACTGTCGGAGGAATTTTGTGTCATGGTGGGGCGATCGCGTTAAGAGCGCAAGATGATGCAATGTTGAAGGGATTAACAACGAGTCTAATGAAGCCTTTGACTAAATTTAAGAGGAAAATTTATCTAAGAATGTTCTTGAAGATCTACTAAGTTAACATCTTGAATCTTACTCAGGCATTTTTACGATTAGTTTGATCTTATCGTAGTCATCACTATTCACCATCAGAAAGCATAGTTAACGTCAGTTCGGGTTAAGCTAGCAAATTTTAAAAGCCCAAAAGTAAAAGCCTTGCTACGCAAGGCTTTTACTTTTGGGCTTTGAGAGAGGGTTTGCGTAGCAAACCCTCTCTCAAAGCCCGTTTCAAATTATCCCGAACTCGCGTTAGTTAGCGTTCACACCTTTGTGGGGCAATGCCAGTCAGCTAGGATGGCGTGCTAATCGGAATTGCAATCCGAAACTCTGTACCTTGGCCGAGCGTCGAAAAACATTCCAGCCTGCCCTGATGCTTTTCGACCACAATTTGATAACTAATCGATAGTCCTAGTCCCGTCCCCTTACCGACAGGCTTAGTCGTGAAAAAGGGATCGAAAAGCTTCTTTAGGATATTTTCAGGAATGCCTTGACCATTATCCGCAATCCGTACTATTACCATTGGCTCCTGAGTCTCTGAGGTGGATGGCTGAAACTCCGTCATAATCGAAATCTCGCTAACTATATCCTTTTGATTTAACCCCTCATCGATCGCATCGATCGCATTGCTTAAAATATTCATAAACACCTGATTGAGTTGCCCCGCATAGACATTGACCAAGGGAATATCGCCGTAATGCTTGGTTAAATTAATGGCAGGGCGATCGCCATAGGCTTTAAAGCGATTTTGCAAAATTAATAGGGTGCTATCTAAACCTTCATGAATGTTAAAGGGCTTGCGTCCTTCCTGATCAGTACGGGAGAAATTTCTTAGGGACAACACGATTTGGCGAATCCGCTCCGCTCCAATTTTCATAGAGGTCAGCATTTTGGGGAGATCCTCTTGGAGAAACTCAAAATCAATCTCCTCTAAGAAACTAGCAATTTCGGGAGTTGGCTCTGGATAGCTCTGGTGATATAGCTCGATCAGCCCCAATAAACTTTGGACAAAGCGATTCGTATAGTTGAGGTTGCCATAGATAAAGTTCACAGGATTATTAATTTCATGGGCAACACCAGCCACCAATTGCCCTAAACTTGACATTTTTTCGGTTTGAATCAGTTGACTTTGAGTACGTTGCAAGTCATCAAGGGCGTTTTTGAGTTGGACAGCTTGGGCTTTGGCGGCGGCAGCATTGGCTTGAGCTGAGTCAAAAAGTTCTGCTTGGTCGATCGCGATCGCTAGTTGATTGGCAACCGCTTGCAAAAGCTCCACTTCATCGGCAGTCCACGGACGGCTACCTTGACAATGAGCCGCCACAATCACGCCTAACTTTTGCGATCGGGTTTTAATCGGTACAAGCAACTGAGATGTAAATCCGTGATCGGAGAGGATAAGGCGGCTGATATTATCTAGTTCGGAGTTGGTATAGATTGATTGGATTTGAATGACTTCTTGTTTTAGCAGTCGATATCCCAGCTTTGGCAACTGTGTGAGCGGATAATGATGGGTGGTAATCATCGCTCTATGACTCGTCGCAAAATGCACTAGCTGAAACTCTGGGGGATCAGTATCAGGAATGTGCCAAAAGAAATTACATAGATCAATCAGCAATAAGTCCTGTACCTCATTGACAGCCGTAGCAATCGTCGTATTCAAGTCGAGGGAATTGCGAATTTGGCTGGCTAGACGACGGTTGAGCATTTCCTCCCGTCTCACCAGATCTTTATAACTTTGACGCGATCGCTCTAGTTCTCTTTCTGCACGGCGACGCTCCCACTGATCCAGTTTGCGATCGCTAATATCATGGGCAACAATCACAATATTTTGAACATTGCCCTGCTCATCACGCATCACACTCCCCGACGATTCAAGAATGCGCCAAGTCCCATCCTTATGCTGCATTCGATATTCTAAAACCTTGCCCACACCCGTTCTTAAAGTCTCTTCCGCCGCTTGCAATACCTTTTCTTGATCCTCAGGATGGATTTTGTCGTAAGCCCATGTCCCTTGCAATTCTGCGGAAGAATATCCCAAAACCCTTTGATATGAAGGACTATTGTAAATGCGATAGCCTCGCGCATCGATGACAGCAATCAAATCGGCAACATTTTCCATAATCGACCGAAACAAGCGATCGCTTTGCAAAACTGATAGATCAGATTCATCGGTCTGATGAATCTGATCTGGATGCAAGTTGTGATCTACCTGAGATTCAAGATCTGCGTCCGTCATAATGAAATTTTCCCCATAGGACAGCATTAAATCAGAATAAGTTTGCCAAACAGTGCAACCAAATGAAATAGCATTTTAAGTGGCTAGTTTAGTTTTGGGTGCAATGTTGAATCTTAATTTAGATCGTAAGTTAGATCGAGTAGATCTTAATTGTTATAGAACTGCTTGGTTCAAAAGCGCGACAACCTTCGTCGCCTCTTTGATTGTGACATCGTTAATGATGGTATTGGCAATTACAGTGCAGCCCAGTATGGCAGCATTACCAACAACAAGCGCCATCAAAGATCCTCGGATTATTTTGCGGAATGCGCTCCCAATTGATAATGACCTCTTGCGCGATGTGCAGCGTAATTTAGAGCAAATGCCCCGTCAAGCAAATCTCAAGCGCTGGAGCAGTCTAAAAAGAGATATCGAAAAGGTTTCACAAACCATTAGTCAAAATAAGGCAGATTTAATTGCCGCCGCTAATAGCGAGCGCCAAGCAAGTGTCACCGAACACCTAGCTAGTTTAGAGAAAGCACTTGTACCATTACAAGAAGCGATCGAAATCAAGGATCGGAATAATGTCAAGGCTTTATCCGAAAAGTCTTTGGACTATGTAGGACTGATCGAATCCGATCTGATTAAAGAGTTTCCTTTCAAAGTTCCTGATCAATACGCTAATCTGCCTCAACTCAAAGGACGTGCGCTCGTCGAGCTAGTCACCGAAAAAGGTAATGCCATCATCACCGTAGATGGTTACAACGCTCCAGTTAATGCAGGTCAATTTATCGATCTTGTTCAGAAGCACTTTTATGATGGACTGAGCTTCACCCGCGCCGACGAAAATTATTATCTGCAAACAGGCGATCCTGAGGGTGCAGCCAATGGCTATGTTGATCCCAAGACCAAACAATATCGCACAGTGCCCATCGAAGTGCGTTTACCCGATCAAAAAGCACCCACCTACGGCAAAACCTTTGAAGAAACAGGTTTATCGGGAGTTGTGCCTGTGTTGCCTTTTGCTGCCTTTGGTACGGTGGCAATGGCACATCCTAACGACAATCCCAATGCTGGTTCCTCCCAATTTTTTATCTACCTATTTGAGTCCGAACTGACTCCCGCAGGTTTGAATTTGCTCGATGGTAACTACACCGTTTTTGGTTATGTCACCGATGGCAAGGAAACTTTGGATAAACTAAGGTTAGGTGACAAAATTTTATCTGCCCGTGTAATCAGTGGTGCGGAGAATCTTGTCAAATAATCTTTGATGGGCGCAATGCGCCCATCAAAGATTATTTGTTGAACTGCCGAGTGCGGTTCAACAAACCTCTATAAGGCTCTTGCGGATAAAAAATGTCCCACCAAAGTTATCTAGCTTCGACTTCGCTCAGCTAACGTTGGCTGAGCGAAGTCGAAGCCACAGGTACTTTAATTAATAGCAAGTCCCTAACTTGCTTCCTTGAAAAGCGCTATATATCTAGAAACCTTAGAGGACAATGAATTTAATGGGTACTCCCCGCAACGAACCATACATTTTGAGTCTGCCAACACAGAGTAGTGCGATCGCCCTTGCAGGCAATCGTGAGGAAAATCTCAAACTATTAGCCGACGAGATTGGGGTAAAGCTAGTAATGCGGGGACAAGACCTATTGATAGATGGTTCAGCCGAACAGATTGCTCTGTGTGAGCAAGTGATCAAAGCACTCAAGCCCCTATGGTCACAGGAAAAAGCGATCGCTTCCGTCGATATTCGCGCTGCACAACAGGCGATCGCCGAGGAACGCACTACCGAATGGCGCGATCGAGCGACCATTTCGCGGAACCGTCGTGGTGACTCAATCCAACCCCGCACTTACCGCCAACAGCAATATGTGCAAGCCATGGAAACCCATGACCTAATCTTTGGGGTTGGGCCTGCGGGTACTGGCAAAACCTACCTTGCTGCGGTTGCCGCAGTTAGTGCCCTACAGAGTAATAAATTTGAGCGCATTATCCTCACCCGTCCCGCCGTTGAAGCAGGCGAAAGTCTGGGCTTTCTGCCTGGGGATTTACAACAAAAAATCGATCCCTACTTGCGTCCCCTCTACGATGCGATGCACGAGATGATTGGCTCAGAAAAAGTTCCTCAGCTCATGGAACGCGGCATTATCGAAGTTGCCCCTCTTGCCTATATGCGCGGACGCACCCTCAACAACTCCTTCATCATTGTTGACGAGGCGCAAAATACGACGGCAGCGCAAATGAAAATGGTCTTAACCCGTTTAGGCTTTAGATCACGGATGGTGGTGACTGGCGACATTACCCAAATCGACTTACCCCGCCACCAAAAGTCTGGCTTGATCATCGCTATGAATATCCTCAAAGGAGTGCAGGGAGTGTCTTTTAATATGTTTGATAAGACTGATGTTGTCCGCCATCCCCTAGTTCACCACATCATTGCCGCCTATGAAGATGCCGAAAATGCCAATGCTCACGAATGATAACCAGATTCAGGTCACAGTTAAATTATTTGCGATTTTCCAAGAAGTATTTGCTACCGATGAAATGCACATAGACATAGAATCAGGAGCAACTGTATCACAAATATTCGATCACTTAGTCACTCAGCAACCAAGTCTCGAAAAATGGCGATCGCTCACCCGTTATGCAATTAACTTAAACTTTGTGGAACCACATACCCTTTTGAATCATGGTGATGAGGTTGCACTGATTCCCCCTGTCAGTGGTGGCTAATAACTAGTATCCATCCGCCCGTGACCAGACCAATCCAACAAACCACTAAATTGCTGTAAATCAATAAAACTAAGCTGTAACAAAATCATCAGCAAGGGACCTTCTTGGCGTTCTTGCCAACGTTTAGCCACTGCCAACTGTTCTCGATCTACCACTGATGCCTCAAGTAGGTGTCGTTCTAGATCTTCTTGGCGACTAGCGATCGCGTATGTCTGGGATTGATAACTCATTGAAATCAAATAACTATCTACTTAAGCGATTTGGATTAATAGCGTAGCGCACCTTACCACATCTATCAACGCCCGTCAAAGTTATTTTTAAGGCTATAGTTATAGTGATCACCCTAATACTTAAAAAAATAAAAGAATAATGAGAAAGCATAGGCAAATATCCTGTAGATTTTCGGATTTGATGTCTGTTCTCTAGACAGAGGCACAATGTCAAAATGCTTACGCGCGTTGCATTATAGAGTTGTATGATTCACACAATTTAGCAATATATCTAGACTTTGCCCCAAAGTCATTAAACAGAGACATCTAAAGCACATAATAAATTTAAACAATCTTTTAGGATTACTTGAAAGCTTGTAATCATTTGACCCGATGTAAGAAATTTGTCCCCATGAACACACCCAAAATTTCTGGAGAAACATCTATTCAAGACTGGCAAGCTCTTCAACAAGAGGTCAAAGAATTACGAATAGAAGTCAGCCGACTTCAGATGGAAAATTCCGATTTAGAAAACTCTCTATTAACAGCAATTGAACATGGCGATCTTGTGGAAGAAGAATTGCTAGAAGTTAATAAGAGATTAAAAAGTGAAATTCTAGAACGCAAGATGGCACAGGCGACCTTGCAATCGATCTTAGAAATTGTCTATCGCGATAAAAGTGATCTCGAAATCATGTTAGCTACAGCTACTGAACATGGTGATGCGATCGAATACGAGCAATATAATCGCGCCGTCGAGACGATGCGCCAAAGCGAAGAACAATTCCGTGTCATTGCAGAATCAACTAGTATGGCTATGCTCGTCAGCAGTCTCAGTGATGGTGTAATTTCCTATGCTAATACCAGCGCAGGGACAATGCTACAAAGGGATTCCTACGATTTAATTCAACATTCCATCGCCGATCTTTTTTATCTAGAATCAGAATGGGAACTATTGCAACAGGACTTTGCCGAGAAACAGAGTATCCGTGATTATGAAATTCGTCTCTGCAAAGCCAATCAGCAACCTGTTTGGGTACTTGCTTCACTCCACCTACTCTGGCTAAAAGGGGAGCGCGTGCTGCTAAGTACTTTTTATGACATCACGCTACTTAAAAACACCGAAATAGCCCTACGCGAATCAGAAGCAAAACTAAGAGAACAGGCGAATCTATTAGAACATCGAGTCAAAGAACGTACCCGCGATCTCCAACAAGCTAAGGAAGCTGCCGAAGCTGCTAGCCGATCTAAAGCAGCATTTTTAGCCAATATGAGTCACGAATTGCGAACTCCACTCAATGCAATTCTAGGCTTTGCTCAATTAATGTTGTACGACCAAGAACTAAATGAGCAACATCAAGCCGATCTCCAGACCATCTGTAATAGTGGCAATCATCTATTAACAATGATTAACGACATCTTAGAAATGTCCAAACTAGAAGCTGGCAGCGTTATGTTGCGCGAAAAGGAATGCTATCTCTATGACATTGTTGATACCGCAAGAGATATGCTCTCTCTCAAGGCTCAAGAGAAACATATATTATTCGATTTCAAAATTGATCCCCATGTTCCTAGCTATATTTGCATTGATGAAGGTAAGTTACGCCAAATTTTGATCAATTTGATTGGGAATGCGATCAAGTTCACCAATACAGGTCATATTTATGTACGGATTTTTCCAGAAGAATTCAAGCAAGATCAGAGTTTAAGTTCTGAAACAAAACAAAATCTTTATTTTGAAGTTGAAGATACAGGTCTAGGCATTTCCGAATCAGAACAAAAAACTCTATTTCAACCTTTTGTACAAACAGCATCTGGTCGGCGATCGCAAGAAGGCACAGGCTTAGGACTATCCATTAGTTATAACTATGTCAAACTCATGGGCGGCGAGATGTCTGTCATCAGTAAATTAGGTGAAGGCTCTATATTTAAGTTTCATATTCCTGTTAAATCTTTAGATTTATTCATCACAGATAATACGACTAAGACATTAAATCGGGTAATTGGGATTAAGGGTAGCT